>PWXP01000677.1 GCA_003561895.1 Planctomycetaceae bacterium
CGGTTCTACTAGGGTGGGCCACGGGCTTAGCGTAGCCGTTCAGGTGGGGGGAATGCCACCGTTTTCGGGGCACAAAGATTGCTTGGCCCCATGAACGCCGTTTCTGCCGCGAAAATGGGACGGTCCCCTTCGCATACAGCCGAGAAAGCTCCTGATGGATAAACCCCGCTAGTCGCGGCGCCGCAGGGGGCGTGTTCCGGCCGCAGTTCAGAACCGCGATGTCTGCCTGGGAGGGGCCCGGGCAGAGTGGCCCGGTTGACAGGGCGCGTCCTATAGGGTTCGATGGACGTTTTTGGGGCCGCTATAACCGTTCACGGGCCTGCCGGGAACTGCCGATCGAGGTTTGATGATGCGACGAATTTGGCTTGCAATCCGCGTGTTTTTCCTCGTGTTGTTCCGCCGGGAGGTGGCCGAAGCGGTGCGGGAGGTGCTGGAGGGGAAGGCAGCCCCACCTCGGGCGCCTGTGGAACCGCCCGAAGCGAAGGCGCCGAAAAAACCGGCCCCGCCCAAGGCACCTCAGCGCAGCGAGGCACTGACGCTGCTTGCGACCCTGCAACGGGAGGCCCGACTCATCGACTTCGTCGAGGAGCCGCTCGACGAGTATACCGATGCCCAGGTGGGGGCCGCGGCACGCGATGTGCACCGCGACTGCCGGTCCGTCATCCGGCGGCTGTTCGCCCCGCGACCCCTACTCAGCGACGCTGAAGGGGCGGACATCGAGGTCCCGCGAGGCTTCGACCCCGGCCGGTACCGCCTAGTGGGGCAGGTGACCGGCGAGCCGCCCTTTCGCGGCCGGTTGGCACACCCCGGCTGGGAGGCGGCGAAGTGCGAGGTGCCCACCTGGTCCGGCGGCAAGTCGGCCGCGCGGGTCATCGCGCCGGCCGAGGTCGAACTGTAGGCCGGGCCGGAGGGGGCGGCTTGCCGGGGAAGGTGCCCCTTACCGGCCGAAGGGGACGGTCCCCCGTGAGCGGTTACCGGAAATGGAAGCAAACGCGGGCAAGCATACTAGGGGACAGCTTCAGTCATGACAAACGGCGCTGCGACTCCAAGTGCGGATTACATTGTCGGGATCGACCTGGGCACGACGAACTGCGTACTCGGCTACGCGCCGCTGGAGGGCGACGCGCCGGAGGTTCGCCTGCTCGACATCCCGCAGCTTGTGGCCGCCGGCACGGTCGAGGCCCGCCCCTCGCTCCCGTCGTTCATTTACCTTGCCAGCTCGCACGAAGCGGCCGATGGGGCGCTCGATTTGCCGTGGGCCTCGGGTCAGACGATCGCCGTAGGCGAGTATGCGCGGCGCCAGGGGGCCGAGGTGCCCGACCGGACGGTCGTCGCCGCGAAATCGTGGCTGTGCTATAGCCGGGTCGACCGGCACCAGCCCATCCTTCCGTGGGGGGCGCCGGACGACGTGCCCAAGATCTCGCCGGTGACCGCCACGCAACGGTACATTGAACACCTGCTTGCCGCCTGGCATGCGGCCATGCCCGAGGCGCCGATCACTCGGCAGCGCGTCGTACTGACCGTACCCGCATCGTTCGACGCGGCCGCCCGGGAACTGACGCGCGAGGCCGCGCTGGCGGCCGGCCTGCCCGACGACTTCCTGCTGCTTGAAGAGCCGCAGGCGGCGGTCTACGCCTGGCTGGCCGCCTGGGGCGACCGGTGGCGCCGCGACCTGGGCGTCGGCGACCGGTTGCTGGTGTGCGACGTAGGCGGGGGCACGACCGACCTGACGCTGGTGGGTGTAGCCGAGGAGGGCGGCGAATTGCTCTTGCAGCGCGTTGCGGTGGGGAACCATCTGCTGGTGGGGGGCGACAACATGGACCTGGCCCTGGCGCATTTTGTCGCGGCGCGATTCGCCGAACAGGGCACGCAACTCGACGCGTGGCAGTCGGTCGCCCTGTGGCATTCGTGCCGCGCCGCGAAGGAGGCCCTGTTGGCGCCTGGCGACCGCGCCGCCGGCGACACCCATCCGATTTCGGTCCTGGGGCGCGGCCGCCGGCTGATCGGCGGCACGGTGACCGTCGACGTGGAGCGGCAGGCCGTCAGCGACCTGCTCATCGAGGGGTTCTTCCCGCGCAGCGGGCTGGACGAGCGGCCCGCGCGGCAGCGGATCAGCGGGTTTCGGGAGATCGGTCTGCCGTTCGAGGGCGATACGGGGGTGACGCGGCACCTGGCGGCCTTTTTGAAGGCCCACGCAGGCGAGGGCGAGGAGTCGGCGGTCCGGCCCACCCACGTGCTGTTCAACGGCGGTGTGTTCAAGGCCGAGCCGTTCCGCCGGCGGCTGCTCGACGTGCTGGGCGCGTGGTTCGGGGGCGGCGAGGCCGCCCCACGGGCATTGGCCGGCGAGCACGACCTCGACTGTGCCGCTGCCAAAGGGGCGGCCTATTACGGCTGGGCCAAGCAGGCCGGGGGCGTACGCATCCGCGGCGGCACGGCCCGGGCCTACTACGTGGGAATCGAAACGGCCGGTCTGGCGGTGCCGGGCGCCCCGCGGCCGCTCAGGGCGCTGTGCGTGGTGCCGTTCGGCATGGAGGAGGGTACCGAGGCCGACGTACCCAGCGGGGAGATCGGGTTGGTGGTGGGCGAGCCGGCTCAATTTCGCTTCTTCAGTTCGCCCACGCGCAAGGAGGACCGGCCGGGCGACGTTCTGGCTTGCTGGAGCCCCGACGAACTGGCCGAGACCGACCCCCTGGAAGCCACCCTGCCGGCCGACGAAGCCGTCGAAGAGCCCTATGTGCCCGTGAAGTTCCGCTCCCGAATTACCGAACTGGGGATGTTCGAACTCTGGTGCGTCAGTACGCAGAGCGACAAGCAATGGAAGCTCGAGTTCAGCGTCCGCGAGCCGATGGAATAGCCGCTGGCGGGCCGGCTGGGGGGAGCCGTGCTTCGCCGGGCACGCACCGGATGGCGAAGGGCAATCGGACCAGCCTGCGGAACGGGCAGCACTTCGGGCTCGACGAGCCAATGGCGCGTGCCTCGTTTCCGTTCATCCTTCATTGCCTGATGGAAGAGGCATTGGCTGCCCAGAGTCAAACGCTCCTCGATCGGCGGCACGTGATGAGGACCTTCCTTCGCGATGGACAGTTCGTACTGGAACGTGTCCTCCACGCCCGCGATTGAAAAGTGAACCTCGAATTGCGTAGGGCCATCCGGCGCGGTTGCCGGGCCAACAGCCAACGACTCAGCCGACGGCTCGAGGAAATGGGCGTCCGTGTGCTGCACCACAGCACCGTGGCCGATGCGCTGGACGCCTGCGCGGCCGCCTTCCGCCACGCCATCGAACGGGCCGTCGCAACGATCCGCGCCTGCCTGGGCGACCTGGTGTTCGGCGAAGACGACGACGAATTGGAAAACGCCCTCGGCCGCCTGCTCGAAAGACGCCGCGCTACCCTGGCCCCGAGTCATGCGCCGGGGGTGGTGACACCCTGGGGGGACGTGTTCATCGTCCGCTATGCCGACGACTTCGTCATCGGATTCCAGCACCAAAACGAGGCTCATCGCTTCGTCCGCGAACTTGCGAAGCGGATGGAGAAGTTCGGGCTTCAATTGCACCCCGAAAAGACCCGCCTGATCGAGTTCGGCCGGTCGGCTACGGCTCGTGGAGCATCTCGAAGCCCTGCAGGATCATCTCCACGGCGATAGTGCCAACGATCAGGGCCGACAGCCGGCCCACGATGTCGACGTAGCGTTCGATCACCTTCTCGGTCCGGCGCTTCACGGCGTCGTGGATGAACTTCAGCAGGAGCACCATGGCCGAGGTGGCCGCCAGGGCGCCCACGATCGACAGGACCGCCAGGAGGAAAGGCAACCGTGTGCCGGCGATCACGCTGGCGCTGACCGTCCCCGGCCCGATCATGAACGGCATGGCGATCGAGCCCGCCACGTGCTCGGCCGGGCCTCGCAGCGAGCGGATGGCTTCGCCCCCCATCAGGACGAAGCGAATGCCGATGAGCAGGAACACGGCGCCGCCGAACAACAAGAAGGACGCGAAGCGAACGTGGAACAGGCGGATCAGCAGCGCGTCGCCCGACCACGCGAAAAGGCAAAACACCGCGCCGCTGATCAAGGACGCGCGCAGCAGGACCCGGCCCAGTTGAACGAAGCTCAGGCTGTCGATCAGGTCGATCAGGTAGATGCTCAACAAGAACGGATTGAGCAGCACTAGAAGAAACACGCCGGATTCGACTGCGAGGGCCGCCTCTTCTTTCCCGATCATCGGCACATTCCTGTTGGCCAGCAACGGGCGTGTCGGCTTGGCTGAGCGGCGGGCCGAAATTTACCCGTAGGATGGACATTCTTGTCCGTCGGGCCCCGAGGCGCATCTATTCCTGTCCGCCGGGCCGTGAGACGGACAGGAATGTCCATCCTACGGGCGGGGCACGTTCGTTTCCGCCGCGCCGGGGCTACATGCCGTTCGCCCGAAGGAATTCGACGCTCTTCTTGAGGATATCCTCCGAGCCGACGATTTCGAGCGTCGAGCTTTCGATGGGAGCGTCGCGGAGCACGTCGCACACACCCTTGATGTCGATCACGCCGTCGCCCAGCGCGATGGTCGAGAAGCCGCAGCCGTACTCGGTGCCGCGTTTCGGCTCCCACTCGGCCGACAGGTCTTTCCAGTGGAGGGGGTGGATCTTGTTTTTGAACACGCGGGCCATTTCGACCGGGTCGGCGCCGCCCAGCCAGGAATTGCCCGTGTCGAAGTTCACGCCCAGCGACGGGGGGTTGCCCAGCAGGTCGAACACGTCCTGAATGCCGCGGATCGAGTCGGTGATCGGCCCGTGCGGTTCCAGGAGGATGCGCACGCCGTAATCCTCGGCCATGCGGACGGGCGTGTGCAGCTTCTCGGCCGTAATGAACACCCGCTGGTCGTACGTGAGCTTGTGCGCCCATTCCGACCGCGGGTCGGTTTCCGTGGTCACCACGTCCTTGATGCCGATGGCGGCGGCGAACCTCACCGCCTTCATGATTTCGGCCGTGCCGTAGAGCCCCGGGTTGCTCGGCTCCAGCAGCATGGCGTGGGCACACACGGCCGAGGGGGTGATGCCGTGCTTCTCGAACAGGCGGCGGACCTCGAACGGGTTGTCGTCGAGGCTCACCGTGGGCGAGAAGCCGGCCGACCCGAGCATGCTGCCACCGGCGTTCGTGTCGGTAATGTCGGCATGGGTGAACCCCATGGCCTTGGCCCGCTCGAGCTGCCGCTCGACGCTGGCAAACGGTTCAATCAACAGGAAAACGCCAATGTGCATGGATGGCTCCTTTCGGACAGATCGTGCCCCCCGGAGAGGGATGGGTAGTGGGGAGTCCATCATCGTAGCGTCGCCGTCCCCTCGCGGTCAAGCCCCCATGGCGTGGCTCATTACTCCGTCCACTCGGTTTGCACCTCGCGTTCCGTTACCGGCCACCAGTTGGCGATTTTCTCCGCCAGCCGGGCCACCCGTTCCGGATGCTCGGCCGCCAGGTTCTTCTCCTCGTGCGGGTCGTCGATCAGGTCGTAAAGCTGGGGACGCCGGTCGGTGCGCGGGTGCCACTTGCCGTAGCGGCCCACGGCGCCGTCGTACGTCAGCAGCAGTTTCCAGCGGCCCTCGATGACCCAACGGTAAATCAGCGACGCCTCGGGATCGTCCAGGTCGGCCACGTCGTGGGCAAATGTCTCGCCGAAGATCGCCTCGCGCCCGAGCGGCTCGCCGTCGCGCACCACGGGCAGCAGGTCGAGCCCGGGAAGATTCTCCGGAATGCGCGCGCCGGCCGCGCTGAGCATGGTGGGCACCAGGTCGATGCTGCTGACCAGCCCGTCGCGCCGGCCGGGCTCGATCACGCCGGGCCAACTGAGCATGGTGGGCTGGCGCGTGCCGCCCTCGTGGGCCGACTGTTTCGAACGCGGCGCGAACCCGCGCCCGTCGGGGTTCTGAATCCAACCGTTGTCGCCCAGGTACACGGTCAGGGTATTCTCGGTGAGGCCCTTTTCGTCGAGGTACTCGATCAGCTCGCCGCACGTTTCGTCGAACCACTCGCACATGGCGTAGTAGCGGGCGACGTGGATCGACTCGACCCGGTCGCGGTATTTCGCCAGCAGCCGTTCCGGCGGGTTGTGCGGCGTGTGGGGCAGGAACGGCGCGTACCACAGCAGGAACGGCTTCTCCTCGGCCACGGCGTGGTCGATGAACTCGAACACCGGGTCCATGCCCTGCCGCCCGATCCGCAGCCCGTCGTCGCCGTGCCGGCCGCCCGGCTCGGGGAAGCCGC
>PWXP01000190.1 GCA_003561895.1 Planctomycetaceae bacterium
GTCGGAGAGGAGCACCGCCCGGTTGAGGAAACCCTTGTTGAGGTTCTTCTTCAGTTCCGCAAGTCCCGCCTCCATGCCGCCGTAGATGTTGGTCGTACCGCCGGCTTGGATGCCGGAGATGGTTTCCTCGGCGTGGCCGACGTCGGTAAGCCGCCGGGCGGGAATGAGCGTTCGCACGCTGCGGTCGAACACCACTACCGAGAACACGTCCTGCCGCCCGAGCCGGCGAATCGCCTCGACGGCGCCCCGGCGGGCGTTGACAATCCGGTCGCCGCGCATCGAGCCCGACTTGTCGATGATGATCGCAAGGTTCACCGGCGGCCGGTCGGCCTCGGGCAGTTCCACTCCGGTCACTTGCACTTTCACGCGCACCGTTTGCGCCTTGCCGGCCTCGACGACGGGCCGGTCGCTCTGAAGTTTCAGCACCACCGTCTCCGCGCCGCCCACAACCGGCAACGCCAGCAGCAGGACGGCACCCACCAGCATTCTCGACCATTGGGTCAACATCACACACGCTCCTTTCTCTCTCTTCGAACCGTGTCTACGGCAGGGCGAACCGTTCGCCTTGCCCGCACACGGTCATTGTACCGGCGTTCGGGCGCTCGAAGTGTAACGAGTTGGTAACAGCTTGGGTTCGAGTGGTTACCCCAAACTGCAGCCAGGGCTTCAGCCTCGTTGTTGCACACAAGTTTGAGGTTGCACCAAGGGCCACCTGCTGCGGGCTTGCCCCGCCGGAGCCGTGGTCCGGCCTTTACTTCTACGGGCCGCGAGGGGGGATTGGCATCGATTGGTAGCGTGAGGAGCGATCTTCCCCAACCGATGCGATATTTTGGGGGCGGCCTTCTGCGGAAGGCCGCCCCCGTTGTTTAACCAGCGGCCGATCGGAGTTTGCCGAGAGGGGACCTTAGTGCGTGTGGGGGCAAAGACGGACAGGCGTACCCACTGATTGTGATGGATCCATTGGGTAGCTGGCCAGTCATGGGGCCGGCCGGGGCCAACCCGGCGAGGAAGAGGGCAACGGCGCGCGGGGCGCCGCGGCGCCTACAGCCCGTGCTCGTTCGCCCGCGGGAAACTGTCGGCCTCGACGGCCTTGCGAAGTTGGCGCTCCTCGGACCGCGCCTGCCACTCGGCGGGCAGCCGGAGCACGCGCGCCGCGGGCGACGGTCCGAGAATCGGACCGCTCGAACAGCCCGCCATCAGGGCGGCGGTGCCGGCCCAGAGGACGCAGTTCCGGCGGCGCCGGCGTCGTTTCCGTTGCCGATCGTGCATGGGAGGTCCTTTCGCCGGCGATTACATTCTGGGACGTTCCATGCCGACGAAATCCTGGGGCGATTTCGGCAGCGGGGGCTCTTCGCGACTCCAGAAGGGGGTAAACCAGCTACTGTTGGAGCGTTCCGGCCGGCTCGGCGTCCGCCACCTATGGGTCGAAGTCCTCGAAGGCGGAGGGGGCGGCGACGAGCGGCCCCAGTTCTTCCAGCACAGGGCGTCGGCCGTGTTGGCGAGGAAGCGCCAGGTACCATTGTGCAACCGCCTGACATCGTCGCCTACCCGGGCCAAAAGCGAGGGGTTTCCCCCCCTTTGGTACGACGCGTCGACCAGGACGTGCTGCTGGGCGTGGTCCTGTTGGCTTTCACGGCCGGCGAAAGGGTTCAGGTCTTGCAGCGAAAACCCCTCGGCCCTTAACGGCTGCGACGAACCGGGCAGCGCCAGAAGCGCACCGGCCAGCGAAATTTGGATAATCTTCATGGGAAGCCTCGATGGAATGGCGACTCGACAAGCGACCGTCCGGCCCGCGCATACGGCAGACCCGAAAAGGACAGGGCGGGAGTTTGCCAAATTCCGCCCCCCAGGTAAAGACCGGTTTGGGGATTTTTCGGGGTGGGGCGGGCGGGGCGGCCCGGCGCCCCCATTGCCCTGTGGCGGCCGGTGCGCTAGCATGGGGACCGTCGGAGCACGTTCCCGGGGCTCGGTCCCGGCTTTCGCGGCCGCGGCGCGGCGATACGCGAAGATCGCCCGTTGGGGCGCGAAAAGGCACGGGGCCCCTCCGGCCGGAAACTCTAGCCCGGATTATTGATGACGATTTATTGATGACGATGTAGATGTAGGGTGGGACGAGTGGTGCGAGTCCCACCATTATGGCATACGATCCATTGCCTCCAAATTCGGTGGTGGGACTCGCACCACTCGTCCCACCCTACGCGAATAAGCCGCGCTAGCGGAGAAGCAACATGCTGGAACAGCGAGTGGGGTTCGTCGGCGCGGGGCAGATGGCCACGGCACTCGGGCAGGGCTTTGTAAAGGCCGGCCTGGTTCCGCCGGACAACCTGTCTGCGTCGGACCCCGTGGAAGCGGCTCGATCGTATTTTGCCCAGACTACCGGGGCTTCTTCATTTGCCGAGAACTCGGCCGTGGTCGAGCGGTCGGACGTCGTCTTCCTGGCAGTCAAGCCGCAGCAGACGGCAGCCGCGGCGGCCGAGGTGGCCGCCGCGCTCCGCCCCGGACAATTGGTGGTGTCGATCGCGGCCGGGGTGCGCATTGCCACCTTGCAGGCGGCACTCGGCCCGGACGCCCGGCTCGTCCGAGTTATGCCGAATGCCCCGTGCCTGGTGGGAAAGGGTGCGTGCGGATATTGCCTCGGCGCGGCGGCGAAGCCGGCCGACGGCGGGCTGGTGAGCCGGCTGCTCGGCGCCATCGGCGTGGCCTTTCAAGTCGAGGAGAAGCTGCTCGACGCGGTCACCGGGCTGTCCGGCTCGGGGCCGGCGTTCGTCTACACGGTCATCGAGGCCCTCAGCGACGGCGGTGTGTGCATGGGGCTGCCCCGCAACCTCGCCACCGCGCTGGCGGCGCAAACGGTGCTCGGGGCCGCCCAGGTGGTGCTTGAGACGGGCGAGCACACCGGCGTGCTGCGCGATCGAGTCACCAGCCCCGGCGGCACGACGATCGCCGGAATTCAGGCCTTGGAGGAATGCGGGCTCCGCGCGGCGCTCATCGCCGCCGTGCAGGAAGCCACGGAGCGGTCCATCGAATTGGGGAGCTAGCCGATGTCGATGTTCGAGAACAACCAGTACCGCTGGCGCGAAACGTACTTGGTGCTGTTCGCCTCGGAGAATCAACCCAAGCTGGCCACGGTCGAGAAGGCGCTGCGCCGGCTCGACCCGCGCTACGAGCTGGCCAACGCCAGCGCCGACGAGGCGGGCCGGTTCGAGTCGCTCAGCTTGATTTCGCACGACGACTTCGCCGCGCTCGACATCTGTTACGTCGAGGGCGAAGAGGTGCGCGAACAGGTCCTGGGGTTGGTCGAGGAGTTGCGGCCGATGGCCTGCGAAACCGGTTCCGAGGACAAGCTGGACCAGATCCGGCACTGCGACGCCCGGTTCGACGTCTTGCATTTTGAAGAAATGCCGGAGTCGTTCGGCGACGAGGACGACCTCCTCGACGAGGCCCTCGACCCCAGCGCCCTGCTGCTGGCGATGGCGGAGTTGGCCCGCCTGACCGGCGGCGTGGCCATCGATCCGCAATCGGGAACCCTGTTCACCAATGGGGCTTAGGACAACCGGCATAGGACCATCCCATGACAACGATTCCAATTCAGGAGGCGCAGGCAAGGCTTCTGGATTTGATCCACCAACTCAGCCCGGGCGACGAAGTGGTGATTATCGAGAACAACCAGCCGGTGGCCAGGCTCATTCCCCAAGCACCGCCCGCCCGGGAGCCTCGCAAGCCCGGGAACTGCAAGGGGATGCTCACGATCGTGTCGGATGACGAGGAGCATCTCGAAAACTTCAAGGAGTACATGCCGTGACCGTTCTGCTCGACACGCATGCCTTCCTGTGGTTCGTCCTCGACAGCCCGCAACTTAGCGATACGGCTCGGGAGTTGATTGCCGATCCGGCCAGTGACGTGTTGGTCAGCCCGGCAAGCTACTGGGAGATCGCCATCAAGGTCAGCCTGAGCAAGCTCGACCTGCACGCTTCTTATGAGGAGTTCATGGCGCGGGGTATCGAAGGCAATCAATTCGATGTCCTACCGATCAATACCCGACACACGGCGGTGGTTAGCAAGCTGCCGTTCCATCATCGCGACCCATTTGACCGACTCCTTGTCGCTCAAGCTACGGTCGAGCAACTTGCGATCGTCAGTGCCGACTCCGCGCTGGACGCTTACGAAGTCACCAGGTTGTGGTGATTGGGCCCTGGCTCCCTGGTCCCCTGGCGATTTCCCGGCGTGATGGACGGCGCACTCGCGAAGCGCAATCCGCGCTCGCGCTGCGGCCTCGCCTCATTGCCCGAACGTCCACCCTGCCAGCCGTGCGCGGGGCAGGTCGGCGGCCAGGATGGGTTCCGGCCGGCCGAGGGCGCGCAGCACGCCCTCGGCGGCCAGGTAGCCGCTGCGGACCGCGCTTTCCATGGTGGCCGGCCAGCCGGTCGCCGTCCAATCGCCGGCAAAAAAAAGGCCCTCCACCCCCGACATTTGCGCCGGCCGGTACGGCTCGGTTGCCGGCAACGGGGCGAAGACGGCCGCCGGGTGGGTGACGGCCCGAGCGTGCAGAAGCCGCGCCCGCGACGCCGCCGGAAACGCGCCGGCCAGTTCCGCCCGCACGCGCTCGGCCAACGCGTCGGGGTCGGTTCCGACCAGCTCGTGCGACGCGCTGATGACCACCGCGTACCGCCGGCGCCCTTCCTCGGCGCCGCCGGCGAACAGCCACTGGCTCAGCCGGCCGGGCAGCACGGCATGGGGCAGCGGGGTGATCGGCCGGTCGAACGTCAGGTGCACCGCCGTGATGGGCGCCGACTCGAAGCGGGCCATCGGCGCCATCTCGGGCAGCCGCGCCAGCAGGGCGGCCCGCAGCAGGCCGCGCACCTTGTGCCACGGCACGGCAAGCACGACGAAGTCGAACGCGCGGCGGCTGCCGGTGTCGAGCACGATTCCCCCGGAACGCTCGCCCGCGGTGAATACGTGATCGGCAGGAACCGCCAGGCGCAGGGCGACGCCCCGTGCCGCCAGCCAATCGCCCCCGCGGCGGTGGAACAGTTCGTACAGCGGCTCGGTGGGCAGGTGCATCACGTGCGCCCCGCGCGAGGCCATCATGCCGTCGGTGAACACCTTCCGGCCGACGGGTACGGCAATGCGGTCGAGCGACTCGCTCAGCGCGCTGACGAGCACGGGTTTCCAGAACCGTTCGATGGCCCGATCCGACTGCCCCTGCCAGCGGAGCCACGTGGCCATGACCTGCTCGCGCTCGTTCGCCGGTAGCGGGCGGGCGAGCCGGACCACCACCCGGCCGATGTTGATCCGGTCGTCAACCGAGAGGAACCGCAGCCGCCATAACGCGGGCGCCAGGTGCAGCGGCGCGGGCAGCCATCGGCTGGGGGCGAACCGGTGCCGCCGGGCGTCGGGACCGATGAAGTTCAACGCGCGATGCCGCGCGAAGGCGCCGCCGAAGCCCAGCCGCCGGCAGAAATCGGCTAGGTTCGTGCAGCAGCCGAGCGAGACGTGTGGGCAATGATCGATCCAGGCGTCCCACTCGGGATCGTGGAACGAACCGGCCCGGCCGCCGAGATGCTTGCGGCGTTCGAACAGCTCGACCCGGCAGCCGCGCACCGCCAGCGCCGCCGCGGCGGCCATTCCGGCCAGCCCGCCGCCAATGATGCCGACGCTGGGCGTGTCGCGCAATTCAGCCACGGTCAGGTCCATAGCTTCCGAGCAGCCATCGCAGGACGAGGCGGGCTTTCGCCGGCGCGCCCAGCGTGACGCGCCGGTGCAATACGGCCTCGGGCCGCCGCGCAATCGCGTCGAGCAACGCCCGATACCGGTCGATTATCGCGCCGCACGCACGCCTGCCGGTGGGTTCGATCCACTCCAGGACCGGCATTGCCTCGCGATAGTAGCGCCGCGCCCGGGCAATCTGCTCCGCCATCAGTCGCTCGAAGCGGGCGTCGGCCACCGCGGCGCGGAGGTCGGCTTCGGTGTAGTGGTGCCGCCGCAGGTCGTCCTGGGGCAGGTAGATGCGGTCGCGGGCGAGGTCCTCTTTTACGTCGCGGAGGATGTTCGTAAGCTGCAAGGCGATCCCGCACTTTTCGGCCGGCTCGAACACCTCGGCGCCGCGGAAACCCCAAATGCGCACGCACGCCAACCCGACCGACGAGGCCACGCGCCGGCAGTACCCTTCCAACTCGTCGAACGTTTCGTAGCGGTTCCGGTCGAGGTCCATGGCCGCGCCGTCGAGCATCGCGTGGA
>PWXP01000148.1 GCA_003561895.1 Planctomycetaceae bacterium
AAGGCAATGAGAACGTAAACCATGACTAGGTAGGCACTTACGTAAGACCGCCGACCAACTGGGGCGATTCAGCCCAAAAAAACGGCCCTCCGTTTATACCGGTCCATATACCCATCCACGGCAAGGGACCAGCATTGGGGTTACGTCTGACTCGCAGCGCAAAGTGGACGGGGCTTTTAGGCCCTGGCCGGGCAGGGTAAGATGCGGGTATGAGTTCGACGGTCTTCAGGTGACGTAGGTATCGATTCTACTCCTTCTCCCGAGAGGAAGAGCGGGTGCATGTTCACGTGTATTGCGCCGACGGCGAAGCCAAGTTCTGGCTTGATCCCGAAATGGCATGTTCCACCCTGCGAAAGACTGGGATGCCACTTGTGAGGGGGGCAGCCTGGCGTTTTCGGGCCGTTTCACCACCAAGGCGTAATTCTTGGGGGCAGGTACTTGCACTGCTGCGGTCCGCTATCTAAACTGGGGGTTGCACGGGTGTCACTCCGGTGCTTTCGAGGGCTGCACTGAACCGGAGTCATCGAGTGGTCTCTGAAAAGCAACGCGGCGCACGCTTGCGTTTAGTTAGCGGGCCTTAATTCCTCGAGTAGCCCAGCACTGAATGGGAATGTTACCGTGAGAGACTCCTTCGTTCACGGCACGGCGGGGCTCACGACGTCCAGCTTTCTGGACAGTCTGAAGGACCGCGATGACGCAGCCTGGCGCAGGCTGGCGAGCGTCTATGCCCACTTGGTGCTCTACTGGTGCCGCGGCGCGGGGGTCGCTCGCGAGGACCGCGTCGACGTCTGCCAGGACGTCTTTCGCGCCGTGGCGGTCGGCATTGACGATTTCCGTTGGGACGAGGCAAGCGGTAGTTTCCGCGGTTGGCTGCGCACGATCACCCGCAACAAGGTGGCCGACCATTTCCGGCGCCGGAATCGGCACCCGGACGCTGTGGGCGGCACCGATGCCCACGAGCGACTCTTGGCGATCCCCGACCACGACCCAAGCAGCGCGCTTGAAGCAACCGACCGGGAGAAGGCTATCGTGGTCAACCGGACCCTCGAGCTGATCCGGGCAGAGTTTGAGGACCGTACGTGGCAAGCATTCTGGCGGACGACCGTCGAGGACCGGCGGTCCGACGTCGTCGGTGAGGCGGAAAAGGTGACAGCCACCAAATCTGGGTAATTTGGGGCGACTAACCGCCCCGATATTCTGTATCTTCCCCAAATTTGGTGGCTGTCACGTTTTCTCCCGTTTTCTCCCCCCCTTTCCAGCTCATCGGCATTGTGCGGCTACCATCGGGCAGTAACGGCCGTGCCCCCTTGACATGCTCTATCATGAGGTCCAACGTCGGCGCGGGTACACCGCCCGATGTGATCCGCTCGCGGTACTGCTCAAGCATGTAGACCATCTCATCCCGGGCCACGCGAGCGTGCCCCAGTACACCGACCTCAAAGAACCTGGTGCCTGCCATGCTGCGCACGATCGCTACAGCAATGGGCTCTGGCACCATGGGCAGCAGCTTGAAAAGGCGCGGGCTGACAGGGATACCGGCCGCTTCCTGGGCTCGAAAGCTCTCTGCGCGAGCGCGCACCCCCAACAATATGGCATCGCGCGTACGGCCAAAACGCTCCGCATCAAGATCCGCGGCGTACACCCCAAGAAAGACAACCACGGCTGGGACATGCGTGACCAGCCAGGCGTCGATATCGCGGCGCACCTGCACCTTTTTGCCCATTCGGCGGAGCACTGACGCCACCTCCAGCGTGCGAGCGGTCACCTGACCATCCACCTCACCGATAGGCATATACAACCAGTTCAGTGGCATGACACACATGATGGGGTCCTTGCGCCAGCCGCCCGACGTGGGAAAGCCGACCATCACCCGCTGGGCGCCCAACGCCTCGATGTAGATCGGCTCGGCCACGTTCCGATCCTGGCGCGGATTGTCGGTCGATCCGTCGCTCCAGCAGAGGAAGCGGAAGCCTTCGTCCGCGACCGCCAGAACTTCGGAGCCATCGCCTTCAGAGTTCACGTACTGCGTGGTATCTCCCTCGATAGATCCGCCTTCGGCCGCCGTTAGTTAAGGTCCGCCGAACTGATTTCGATGCCGCTAAGCATGGGATCAAGCTCCGAATCCGCCGTCTTAGTCAATTCAACGTTGATCGAGCCGGACGAGGTCTCGGCGTCGAACTCCTTGACGGTCCCCCGCAAGCTCCCGCCGGTTTCCGCCACGATATCGAAGTTGTTCAGCACCGTCTGACCGTCGATTCGCACATCGAACACGCGCTGACCGGACTGGACTTCCTCTTCGAGTTCAGCAAAATGGAGACGAATCACAAACGTCCCCTTGGGAAGGTCTCCGAACGTGATCGTATCTCCGGACTCCCGAGCGGAAGAGGTTACCCAATTTGGGCTGTCGCTGGCACTTTCGCCAGTCCCCTCACCGTCATCCACATCGGCATTGACCGCCGAAGGATGCCTTCGATGCGTACCCGGCTGATCCTCCCATACAATTCCGCGCCCATCGACCCGCCGTCCGGGCGCTCCGAAGTTGAGGCCGTGGCGTTCCGGGTCGCGAAACGCGCCCGTTTCGAAGGTCCAAAACTCTATCCCGGGATCGTCCGGCATGTGTATCAGCGCAAGGGAAGTTTGCAGCGGATATGTGCAGGCACAGGTGCGCGTGTAATCGGGCGCGTTGAGAACTCCGTCCGCCGGTATCATATTCGGCGTGCAGCCGGATCGGAAACCGCTGAAATTTCCGAGCCCGCTGTCATGTTCCAGGTCGAAATAACTGGCGGTGCCGGAACGGTAAAGCAGCAAGTTGACGCTCGCATTCATCGTATCACAGTGGGTCCCTTTGGCATAGTTCCACTCGGATTGCATCCCGGTGTGACGCTGCTCGCGAAGAATGGGTTCACCGGTCAGAATATTGCGGGCGGGACCGCCCCGCGGGCGCCCATGGATCAGCATTTCGCCATGTATCACCCCGGGGAGCTCTACAAAATCGGTTTCCCATATAACCTCCCCGTCATCGGCACGGCGGGCCGCCGTATTGGACGGTTCATCGTTGAGCCTGCGCGAATGGTGAAAATTGCCATCCCGGCTGCCGCCCTCGATCAGCACATCATGTTCGGACGAATAAAGCAGGAACGTGCCGAATACATTGCTGTCGCTAACCCACCGTTCGCTGCCGCTATCCAGGTCTAAAGCGATAATTCTGAAGGCCTTGTCGAGATCTTTCCCCCTGCGGGCAAGATGCCCGAGAGCACTTTCCGTAAGACTGTCTATGACAAAAAGCGTGTCGTCACTGCTGACAATGGCGGTATGGCGAAACCCGATATCCGCCTCCTTCGTCCAAAGAACACTTCCATCGTGACGATCCAGCACCGCAAGATTTCTGCTTGAAGTACCGGTGTGGGTGTGAAGCCTGCCAATCGTCTCCCCTTCAAAAAGATGAGGTTCATAGGTAACTATCAGGTAATCTTTCCTGATGCTTATATGGCCCCAGTCCATCAGGTTTTCATCATCGTATATCTCCTGCACGCTACGTCCGGGCATGTCGAACACATCCAGCGTCTCGCCGCTGGCGGGGTCAAGACGGTAAACGGAGCCCTGCCAGCGCAGATAAATGCCGTCGGACAGCGAAACAACCGGGCTGCCGATATGTGCGGCTCCCAACCGGTAGGGTCCCGTTGTCTGCCACGGAAAGCCGACGTCTTTGAATTCCCTGACCCATATTTCCCTTCCGGTATAAACGCATCGCGCGCTTATCGTGTGATCTCCCATCACAAACTGCCTGCCCCCCACTATCTGCGGTCTGGGACTGTAGCTGTGACGTGCCGCGATATTATGGTGAGTCGGCCCGCCGAACCACAACACCCCGAGAGGCAGGCGCACCAGTTCATCTTTCGAAAGCAGCGTATGCGCGGGATCATGATACTGATGGGTCCACTCTCCGGCGCCGGCAAGCGGCCCGCCGCGGGTGGCAAGCACGTACCGGGAGCCACCCTCCACCGAGACCTTATCAACCCCGGCGGCCTCCGCCGCTTCGATCAATCCCGGTTGATGTTCTTCCGGCGTGCCCAGCCATGCCACCCCGCTGTAGGGGCGGAGCCTCTCCAGCAGGTGGCTCATAACCGATGCATCGGCGCCTATGCCCGCCGCCGGCGCGTTCTCGCTCACTATCAGGCTGAAAAGATATGGCTGGACGGCAAACCCGGCCGGGTCGGCCTCCACTACGGCCGCCCCGCCCCTGCCGTATGCACCCGCCGCCGTGAGCTCTTCCCTTAGCTCACGCACCCTGTCCGGGTCGCTCTCAACAACCACCAGGTGAAGGTCGCTCCGGAGCAGAATCTCCCTCATAAGATCGCCGGAACCAGCGCCGAGCATAAGAGCGTAGCCGCGCGTGTCGTCGAGCATCTCTATTAGCTCGCCGGCAAGACCGGACCAGGCCTGTGATACCGGGTTCAAATCATCCGGGGCATATTCGTGCCTGCGGGGCTCAGCCTGTTCGGCGCCAAAACAGTAAAGCTTCCCGCATTCCGTGGTAACGAACATCCGGTCGCGCGCCGCCAACTTGTAGAAAACGTCTCCATCTATATGATCTTCAACGCTTTTTACAAGATCCTGAAGCTCCTCATTGAGCCTTTTCCCCGTCCCGCCGCCATCAAGGGCATGGACATCATAGCCTGCGAGTCTCTCGGCCCTTGCCGCTGTACGCGCGGATATTCTGTATGCATCTTCGGCGCCACCCGCTTCGGGTTCGCCCGTTTTTCGATTCAGGAAGATGGGGAACCCCCTTCCGCCGGATACCACCAGCTGATTTTCGGAAGCTGCGATATATCCCTGAGGCGATATGGGTCCATATACCGGCTTGTCAAACCCGAAAGCCGAGACCTTCCCCGCCTTAAAATCCGGCACATGGTCTGAGCTTGTGGTGTCGTTCACCCACAATATCTCACCGTTCTCGGCATCGAGTGCATAGATGAAGATGCCGTGCAAAGGCCAGACGCCGGAAGCGAAATAGACTGTGCCGTCGGCAATAACCGGCCCGCCTCTGGCCGCCCAGAAGTTGATTATGCGCTCGTTTCCAAGCAGCCGTTGGTCGGAAGGGCCGGCCTGGAACTTCCACTTAAGATCGCCGCTGCCTGCGTCCACGCAGTACAGATGGCCGTCGTCGGATGTGAAATACACCCGACCCTGCCAGGCGGCCGGCGCAAGACGCACCGGGCCATCGGCGTAAAAACGCCACAATTTGCGCCCGTCTTCGATGTGATAGGCCGTGACGCTGTCGGTGACGTTTGAGGGCACAAATATCTTATCGCCCATCACAACAGGGGCGTATGAAATGTCAAAATCCAGGTTTCCACGGTCATCCTCCTCATGCGGCCAGGCGCGCTCGGGCGCCGGAAGCTCACGTTCCCACTGCAGGTGCAGGTCCTCCGCGAGTTCGACCGGCGTATCCGCGCTCCGCGCCGCGTCGTACCGCCACATCGGCCAGTCGTCTTCGCTCGATTGCGCGGATTCCGCCGCCGCTTTCCCGGCGATGAGAGCAGCTAGCAGGGCGCAGGACGCAAGCAAGGCAAGCGGCCGGGCTGAAACGATGGGATTGACTAGACATGTTTTCGCGTTCATAATGTATTCCTCCGGTATTATTCATACTGCACTTTAGGCGATCTTCGGAAAGCCCAGTGCGAATGTGCGACTTTTCCGTTTCCAGGGACCGACCCCGGAAAAAAACGGCAAGCCGGATGGTTTCGTTGCGGGCGACTTCTGCGGTTGCACGGCACGCCTGCTCTGCCGCCGCCGGCACACTGAGAGCCGGCATGGATTGCAGCGGGGCCTTGGCCTTCTCAGCCCCAGCGTAAACGAACCACGGCGCGCCGAAGACACGGCGCGCGGACGAACCGAGAGCCAAAGCTCTCGGGCTGGCGAACCTAAGAGGCGGCTCGCTAGGCAGAACGCGGCGCAACAGCAGCCGCGCGCGGGGGAGACAAGCCAAGACACCCCCTATTGCGGGGGGGTGGGGGGGTAAAGTGCGCGGCGACAACGGCGCGCCAATACGGACGCCGCCGGTGGGATGTTCAGGGATAGGGATAGGAAAATTGATTCTTCTCACAGAACTCAAGGATAGTCAGGGGAAACTGGCAGGTCAAGGGGGAGCAGGCGGGAAAGGGCGGGCATGCCCGCCCT
>PWXP01000121.1 GCA_003561895.1 Planctomycetaceae bacterium
CTTACACCAGGGCCTTGCTTACACCAGGGCCTTGCTTACACCAGGGCCTTGCGGCGCGCTTCCATGATCTCGCGTTCGAGACTGGGAGGGAGGCGGTTGTAGCGGGCGAACTCGAGGGTGAAGGTGCCTTGGCCCTGGGTCATACTGCGCAGGCTGGTCGAATAGCCGAAGGTCTCGGCCAGCGGAACTTCGCCCTCGATGCGGGTCTCCGGGCCGATGACCTCGGCGCCCATGACCATGCCGCGGCGGGACGTCAGGTCGCCCACCACCGTCCCCTGGAACGCCGTGGGGCATTCGATCTCGATCTTCATGACCGGTTCCAGCAGCACGGGGCTCGTCCGGGCGAACTGCTCCCGCATGGCCGTCTGCGCGCACGTGGTGAAGGCCAGGTCGGAACTGTCGACCTCGTGGTGCGAGCCGTCGTCGAGGTGCACGGCCAGCCCGACTACCGGGTAACCCGCCACCGGGCCCTTGCGAAGCTGGCTGCGGATGCCCTTCTCGACAGCCGGGATGTACTGCTTCGGAATGCGTCCGCCGGTGACGTGGTCCTCGAACAGGAAGGTATCCTCGGCGTCTTCGGGCAGGACCTCGAACCGGCCCACGATGTGCGCGTACTGGCCCGAGCCGCCGGTCTGCTTGCGGTGGCGCACCTCGAAGGCGGCCGGCCGGGTGGGCGCTTCGCGGTAGCTTACCTTCGGCGCGCCGACCTCGACCTCGACGCGGTACTCGCGCCGGATGCGCTGCACGTAAACCTCCAGGTGCAGTTCCCCCATGCCGGCGATAAGCGTCTCGCCGGTCTCCTCGTCGTGCGTAACCCGAAGCGTCGGATCCTCGTTGCGGAACCGGCCCAGCGCCTTGGCCAGCCGGGCGGCGCCCTCGCGGTCGAGCGGGCTGATGGCCATTTGGATGACCGGTTCGGGCACGAACATGTTCTGCAACTGCGCGAAGCCGCGCCGGTCGGCGTAGGTATCGCCGCTGGCGGCGTCGATTCCCATGACGGCCACGATGTCGCCCGCTGCGGCCTCGGCGACTTCTTCCCGCTGATCGGCGTGCATGCGCACCAGCCGGCCGATGCGCTCCTTGCGCCCCGTGCGCTGGTTGTAGTACGACGCGCCCTTGCGCAGCGTGCCCTGGTAGAGGCGCATGAACGTAAGCGTGCCGTGCGCGTCCTCGACAATCTTGAACGCCATGGCCACCGCCGGGCGGTCGAACCGGGCCTCCAGGCGCAGGCCGCGCGAGGGCTCTTCGAAACTGTGGGCGACCGTGGAGCAATCGAGCGGGGAGGGCAGGTAACGCACGACCGCGTCGAGCAACGGCTGCACGCCCTTGTTCCGGTACGCGGTTCCCATCAACACCGGGGTGATCAACTGCGCGAGCGTCGCCTCCCGGATTACCCGGTGAACCAGCGCCTCGGGAACCGGCTCCTCGGAAAGGAGCAGTTCCATCAGCTCGTCGCTGAACATCGAAAGGGCCTCGAGCATGTGCTGGCGTGCATGGGCCGCGGCGTCGGCCAGGGCCGGGGGAACCGGCGCCCGCCGCACCCGCTCGCCCTGCGCGCCCTCGAAGTACACGGCCTCGTGGGCCACCAGGTCGATCATCCCTTCGAAACCGGCCTCGCTGCCGATCGGAATTTGCAGCGGGAGGGCCTCGCAGCCGAGCCGCTTCTGCAACTGGTCGACTACCCGCACCGGATCGGCCCCGGTCCGGTCCATCTTGTTGATGAACACCAGCCGCGGGATACCGTAGCGGCGCATCTGCCGGTCGATGGTGATCGATTGGGCCTGCACCCCACCGACGGCACACAGCAGCAATACCGCGCCGTCGAGCACGCGGAGGCTGCGTTCCACCTCGATGGTGAAATCGACGTGGCCGGGCGTGTCAATCAGGTTGAGGCGCGCCTGGCCCCACGGAACGCTCGTCGCGGCGCTGGTGATGGTAATGCCGCGTTCGCGCTCGAGTTCCATGTGGTCCATAGTGGCCCCGTCGCCGCGGATTTCTCCCATGCGGTGAATACGCCCGGCGTAGAACAACACGCGCTCGCTGAGCGTCGTCTTGCCCGAGTCGATATGGGCGGAAATGCCGATGTTGCGTAATCTTTCTAAATGCATCGAAGTGCGGCGGTCTTTTGGGTTGGGCGCGCCGGCCCGGGTCGGGGAAACTCAATCGTCACGGCTGGGTGCCTGCTCGCATCGTCGAACCTTGTATTTTATATCGGCGAAGCCAAGTCGTCAAACCGGTCGGGAACCGGGGCTTGCCGTGCCTGCCCAGGGGTGGGCCGCCATTTCAACCGCGATGGGTACACCACAGGAGGGGGCACCCACTAGATTTCGGAAGGGATCGGGCTGCCACGGGGCCTCCAGTCTCGACTTGCCGGTCGGCATTGCGGAGCCTTTTTCCAGCCGAAGGCGACAGTCCCATATAGCCGAGAAAACTGCCCCCGCCGCCCCGTGAACAATTACGCAACGGAAGAGCTACGTTTTGTAACGGGTTCTCCGTTTTACAAGGGCGGGGCCTCCGCGTACCGGCCGGAGGCCGTCCGTTCGATTCGGTGCGGGCCGCTGAAGCGACCGGCGCAGGCGGCACCGGGCCATGCTCCACAAGTCGCTGAAGGATAAAGCGTTACGGAGAAGCGGCTGCGGCACGCGCGGCACGCGGTTCGCCGCGCCGGGAACGAGCGGGACGCCCCAATTCGTAAAGGCGTAATTCCGGCGGCGACGGTGGCACGCCGTTTGCACAAGCTGCACGACGCACGCGGCCGGACGCCGGTACGGCACGTCCAGTGATCGTCCTGGCAACGCGGCCGAAAAACCTTACCACGCTTGCCCAGCATTCCCCATCGAGTAGGAGACTCCTTCATGTGCCTGCACTTTTTTGCGTTACGCATCGAGCCCACCCGCCTTCTCGCCACCCAGGTCACCGACCAAACGGCCGCCGCGTCGTTAGACGCCGGCGAGTCGATCCTGTATGGGACCGATGAAGACTTGCGCAGCCTCGCCCGGCGGCTGCGACTGCCGCTGGTCACCGTCGCTCGCGGCCAAAGACCGCGAAGACCGAACTTCGAGGCGAGGGGCGGGGCGGGAAACCGCCGGGCCTCGGCGCCGAAGGTATTTGCCGAGGTCGCGTAACGCGGGTAAGCCGTGGCCCCGCGAGCCTTGCCGCCACAGGGCAAACGCGGCCGCTGCCTCAGCCGCCCAGCCCAAACGCCGACAGGTGACACAACCGCTCGTGATACGGTAAGCGAGTCGGTGGGCGAGGGTGCATCGGGCCAGGACACCGGAAAGAGCGCGGCGTTGCGGTAATGCAGCGGGACGCCCACCACCACCCGCCCCCGGATTTACGGCAGGGCGGCATCTCGGGTTGACACTGCCTGGGAAGGCGATAAGATAACCGGTTCGGCTGAACGGAGGCGGCCTATCGGACAGCCAGGGCGGGTCTTTCTTATCGCCAAGCAGCCACTCAAAGGGAACCATGGCCGTGATTATCATTCCGCGCAAGAAGGGTGAAAGCATCGTCATAGGCGACAACATCACCATAACGGTCGTCGACATTGACGGCGACAAAGTTCGGCTCAGCATCGAGCATCCCCCCGAGGTGACCATCGAGCGCCGCGAAATTCTGGAGTCGCTCGCGGTTCCGGCCCAGCCGCACTAAGAGGTTCGCCCCGCTTGAGCTTTGGACCATAGGGTCAAGCCGTCTGTGCCCGCGCAGAAAGAAAGGACTCGCGAATGTGTCGCAAGTCCTTATTGTGAAACGCCTTATGTAGTGCCGAAGAGCGGACTTGAACCTCCACTGGGTTGCCCCAACTAGGTCCCGGAGAAAACGCTCGTACCGCTCCAGCCCGGCCGGGTCGACGTCGATCGTCCCCGCCCGGATCAGATCCACGATGCTGAGCGCCCGACCGCCGCGCTGGTTGAGTTGCTCGATCTGTCGGAGGTTCCGGGCTTCGAGGTCCATAGCCAGGGCCACTGCCAAGACATTGATGAAGCGAATTGCGGTAACCGTACCGGGAATCGGGCCCGGTGGGGAGGTGGGGATCGCAAGAAATCGAATTGCCTCGCCCCCCACCCGGCCGCTACCGCGTCCTACCTCCCCCGGAGGGGGAGGTGAAGGACGTGGGCGACGGCTTGTGTACAACAAAGAGGGCAACGCCCTGGGGAACGGGCTGGTGAAAATAGAATCCGCCTACCAGCGCGGCACGCCCGCCCGGAGCGGGTCCGGCACCTTCGGCTCCATGGCCCAGCGGCGCACCGGCTGCAACTCGGGCACCACGGGGCTGTGCGGGCGCAGGGCCAGCGGGGCGTCGTCGGGCAGGTCGGCGCCGGGCTTGGCCACCACCAGGATCACCCCGTCGGTCCAGCGCTTGGCGAACACCTGGATGGGCATCCGCACGTTGCCCTGGGCGGGGTCGGCAAGAAAGACCCGGTCGTTGAGCACCCCGCGGAACACGACAAAGTGCTTGTAGTCGCCGTCGATAACCCGCACGATGACCGGCGCCCGCAATTCCGTCATCTCGGCCAGGGTGCGGCGGCCCATGGTGGCCTGGTAGCCGGCGGCCACGGCGATGTTGCGCAGGTCGGTCAGCGAAAGGCCGTGTTCCGCCCGGTCCTCGACCTCCTCGGGCGTGAGGGTGGACAGGATGCCCAGCAGCACGCCCTCCTCGGTGGCCGGGTCGCCCCAGTAGTACCGGATGAGCGTGGCCAGGGCCGCGGCGCCGCAGGAGTAATCGTACTGCTGCATCACCACGTGCCGCTGCCGCAGCGCCTTCCAGTGCCGGGTGTACGCCTGGACGTTGCGGTCGGGCGTCCGCACCGGAGGTCCCCACTGCCGTGGGCCCGGCGTCTGTGCGGAGGCGCCGCCGGCCAATGCAGCCAGCAGCAGGGCACCTAGAACGATTCGCATCGGGGGTGTCTCCGTCAGAAGCTTTCGGTGATGGTGATGCCGAAGTCGGCGTTCGTGGCCTCCTCGGTCAGGCCGAACCGGATGGACGGCTCCACAATGCGGTTCGGCGCCGTAATGGCCGTCAGAGCCAGCCGGATGCTCATCGGCTCGCGGTCGCTGCCGGGCAGGTGGTCGCCGTTGACCTTCGTCTCCGCGACGTATTGCCCGGCGAAGGCCGAACTGATGGTAATTCGGTCGTTGATGGCGAAGCCGACGCCGAGGTTGTAGGTGATCTGGTCGCCCGGGTCGATGTCGACGCCCAGGTAGGAACGTTCGAACAGGTGCCGGTAGCCCAGGCCCCAGAAGACCACCACCGGATCGTAGCTGCGGATCCACAGCAGGCTGGCGTCGACGGCCCAGAAGCCTTCGCCCAGCGAGGCCACGGCCACGCGGTCTTGGAACGGGTGGGTCCCGGTGGGCGCCGTGACGCCGATCGTGCCGATCAGGTCGGCCCGCTCGCCCCGGCCGTCGCGCAGCAGCAGGTTCAAACCGGCGTTGACGTCGGCCACGTTGAACGTATCGTCGGTCGTTTCCCCGAAGCGGTTGACCACCTCGGCCTGAGTCCAACCGATCGGCGCCCGCGCGAACGCCTGCACCCGCGGCGCCACGCCCAGCCGGGCGGCGAACGGGATCAGCAGCCGGCGGTCGCGCAGTTCCTGCTCGAAGACGGTCAGGTCGCCGTTGACGACCGCAAGCCCCGGACTGGTGGTCTTTTGCAGCAGGTACTGCGCCCCCCAGTCGAATTGGATTTGCCCGGGCTGCAACAGCACGGTCACCTGCCGCAGGAACACCCGGCTGGTGTCGGGCGGGGCCGGCCCGATGGGTTCCTCGGGCAGGGCGTCGGGAAACTCGCCGTCCTGCTCGGCCGGGGCCGACTCCGGATCGTCTTGCAGGCTGGCCAGCCGGATGGGCGCGGCGGCAGGCGCGGTGAGCACGTCGTCCGGCTTGCGGGCCAACCCGACGAAGTAGTGTGGCGGCGAAACGGGTTCAGACACTGGAGGCAGGCGCAACGGCCGCTCCCGCTGCGGGGTGGCCTGTCGGCGCGGCGGCGCGGCGCGGGCCGCCGAAGACGGCTGCTCTTGCGGGGGCGGAACCTCCTGCCGCGGCGGCCCTTCGCCGGCAACCGACGCCGGCTGCATCAACTCGGCCCTGGCCGGCAACCGCACGGGCTGTTCCCGCGGGGGCGGAACCTCCTGCCGCGCCGGCGCTTCGCCGGCAACC
>PWXP01000541.1 GCA_003561895.1 Planctomycetaceae bacterium
CGTGCCGTTCTTCAGCATCTCCGGAAGCGACTTCGTCGAAATGTTCGTCGGCGTCGGCGCCGCCCGCGTTCGCGACATGTTCCAGCAGGCCCTCATGAAGGCCCCCTGCATCGTCTTCATCGACGAACTCGACGCCCTGGGCAAGACCCGGGGAACGAGCGTGGTGGGAGGGCACGACGAACGCGAACAGACGCTCAACGCCCTGCTGGTCGAAATGGACGGCTTCAGCGCCAACTCCAGCGTCATCGTCATGGCCGCGACCAACCGGCCTGAAACGCTCGACCCCGCCCTGCTGCGCCCAGGCCGCTTCGACCGCCATGTGCTGGTCGACCGGCCCGACGTGCGGGGGCGCGAGGCCATCCTGAAGGTCCACGTGGAGAAGGTCACCATGGACGACTCGGTGAACCTCCACCGGGTGGCCGAAATCACCACCGGATTCGTCGGCGCCGACCTGGCCAACCTCGTCAACGAAGCCGCCCTGCTGGCCGCCCGCGCCAACAAGAAAGCCGTGAGCATGCAGGAGTTCAACGAAGGCGTCGAGCGGGTGACGACCGGCCTGGAGAAGCGGCAGCGGATCATCCACGAAGACGAGAAACAGCGCGTCGCCTACCACGAAAGCGCCCACGCCCTGGTGGCCTATTGCCTGCCGAACACCGATCCCGTGCACAAAGTGTCGATCATTCCGCGCGGCCTGGCCGCGCTGGGGTACACCATGCAGCGGCCCGAGGGCGACCGCTACCTGATCACCAAGAGCGAGCTGGAGTCGCGCATCCAGGTGCTGCTGGCCGGAACGGCGGCCGAGGAAATGATCTTCGACGACGTGTCGACCGGAGCCCAAAACGACCTCGAGCGCGCCACCGCAATCGCCCGCAGCATGGTCATGGACTACGGCATGAGCCGGCTGGGGCGCGTGAACTACCGGGAAAGCCGGCGGGCGATGTTCTTGGCCGCCGGCGACGAGGAGCGGGTGCCTGGCCAACGCGCGCACAGCGAGCAAACGACGCGCGAGATCGACGAGGAAATCCGCCACATTGTCGATGCCTCGCTGGACAAGGTGCGCCACATCCTCGGGAAGCGCCGCCCGGCGCTGGTCGCCCTGGCGGAAACCCTCATCAAGAAGGAAGTGATCGACACCGACGAGTTGAAGGAGATTATCGAGCAGGTTTCCGAGAGCCCCATGATCGTGCCCGGCACCGACGAGGTGCCGGCCGCCGCGCGCAAGCGGCCCAAGGCAGGATCGGACCAGAAAAAGCCTCCCACGGCCGTCGAGGGCGGCTAGCCGGGAACGCGCCCGAGAGCCATTACAGGCATGAGCATGAGTGATCGGCACGGGGATTGGCTGGCGCAGGCCGAACGCGACTTGGAGCAGGCGGCCGCCTCGGCGGAGGACGGGCGCCACGAATGGGCCTGTTTCGCCGCGCAGCAGTCGGCGGAGAAAGCGGTGAAGGCACTGCACCTTTCGTTGGGACAAGAAGCGTGGGGACACGTCGTTGCCCGGCTCCTCTCAGAACTGCCCTTCGCCGTAGAACGCAACCTGATCGAAATGGGAAAAGTGCTGGATAATTTCTACATCCCGACCCGATATGCCAACGGTCATCCGGAAGGCGCCCCCTTCGAGCATTACGGCCCTCTCCAAAGCAGCCAGGCGATCGATTATGCCGGTCAGATCCTTCAGTTCGCGCGTGTTCGTATGGCCTAGCCGGGCCGAGGTCAAGGCCGCGCTGGAAGCCTGGGTCCCCGCCGCGGTCGAGCGCCATCCCGAACTGTTGCGGCTCGGTGCGTTCGGCTCCTACGCCCGCGGCGATTGGGGCGTCGGGAGCGACCTGGACCTGGTAGCCGTGGTTCGCGCGAGCGATCAGCCCTTTGAACAGAGGGCCGTGAACTGGGACCTCAACGCACTGCCCGTGCCGGCCGACCTGCTCATCTACACCGCCGAGGAGTGGGACCGGCTCCAGCGCCGCGGCGGACGCTTCGCCGAAACCCTGGCGCGGGAAGCCGAGTGGCTGTTCACACGCCCGTCCAACCCGAACGCTCCGTAAGGCGGTGCAAGACAATAAAGGCAGAAATCAGGCACTGCCGACCCCGCGCCGCGCCTCAAACTAGTGCAACGGATGGATTATCTTGTAAACTTCTGCTAGCGTGAACTCCAACAGGGCCGATCAGCTCGAAGCCCGGCGCAGGGCGAACCTTTCGAACCCACTTCCGTACGCGCCAAGTGGGCGGTCTGGGCAGGGCGATTCCCAAGGGGGTTCATCTATGGTAGAGTTTCGGTACCTTGCGTGTTGGCAAGTGGGCGTTTTTTTCCGACGCGCAACCCCCCGGCGGGGCGTTGACGCTCGCCGGACGGATCCCGCCTGGGAACGGCCTTCGGTAATCGAAGGCGTCCCGCCATGCACCTGCCGTACTACGTTCCGCACCACTAAGACAGAAGGAGTTTCGTGAAATGGCTACACACACCACACGCCGCCGCTTCCTGAAAACGACCAGCGCGGTCGGAATTGGGTACTTTGTCACGTCCGGGCTGCGCGCCCGGGGCGATTCGCCGAACGAGAATATCCGCATAGCCAGCGTGGGGGTCGGAGGCCGGGGGTCGGCCAACTCGAGAAGTGCCGGTCGGGCCGGCGAGATGGTGGCCATCTGCGATACCGACACCGCCCGATTGGAGGGGGCTGGCAATCGGTTCGCCGGCGCGAAGCAGTATACCGACTTCCGCAAGATGTTCGACGAGATGGGCGAGCGGATCGACGCGGTGGCCGTCAGCACGCCCGACCATACTCATACCGCGCCCGGCCTGATGGCCCTGCGGATGGGCAAACACTGCTACTGCGAGAAGCCGCTGACCCGCACCATCTACGAAGCCCGTCTGATGGGCCAGGTAGCGCGCGAGCAGGGGGTGGCCACGCAGATGGGCAACCAGCACAGCGCCAACTCCGGGCTGAGGAAGGCGGCCGCGATGCTCCGGGCCGGCGTGTTGGGTAAGGTGACCGAACTGCACGTGTGGACCAATCGCCCCATCTGGCCGCAGGGCGGTGAGCGGCCCGATCCCCAACCCGCCCCCGATCACCTCAAGTGGGACCTGTGGCTGGGGCCCGCGCCGGAGCGGCCCTACGGCCCCGGCTACCACCCGTTCGCCTGGCGCGGCTGGTGGCACTTCGGCACCGGCGCCCTCGGCGACATGGCCTGCCACACCATGAACATGCCTTACGCCGGCCTCGACGTGCGCGACCCCGTTTCGGTGCAGGCCGAAACTTCCGGGCACAACCGCGACAGCTTCCCCAATTGGTCGGTCATCACCTACGAGTTCCCGGCTACCGACCGGCGCGGCGCCTTGAAGATGGTCTGGTACGACGGCGGCAAGCGCTGCCCGCCCGAACTGCTCGACGGCGAAGAACCCGCTCGAAGCGGCGCGCTGCTCATCGGCGAGAAGGGAAAGATGTACTCGCCCGGCGATAACGGTACGAACTACCGGCTGATGGGCGGCGCGGAGGAAATCGAGGTCGAGTTCACCCCCTCGCCGGGCCACTTCGCCGAGTGGATCAACGCCATCCGCGGCGGCGAGCCGGCCATGTCGAACTTCCCCGACTACGCCGCCCCCCTCACCGAGATGGTCCTCCTGGGCAACTTGGCCGTGTGGACCGCCCCCGAACCGGAGACCCTCGGGCCGAAGGTCCAGTGGGACGCCGAGAACCTTCGGGCCACGAACGTCGAGGGACTGGAAACCCTGATCAAGCCCGAATACCCCGACGGGTACATCCTCGACGCCTGATTGCCGCATGAACGAGGCCCAGGAGCGGGCTCCCAAACGCTGCAAACCGTCATGGACGTGCGCCGCGTGCTCAGCGAGATGCTTCGGGTGGGGCGCCGGGCGGTGGCCGGCTTCCCGAACCTGGGCTACGACAAGCTGCGGCGGCAACTGGCCGAGGAGGGCCGCGCCCCCCGCGTCTTCCCCGGCGAAGGCTACCACTGGTACAACACGCGCAACGTGCGCTTCCTCACCCTGGCCGACTTCGAAGCGCTTCGCCGCGACGAGGGCTACACCATCCTCCAGCGGCTCGCGCTCGACACGGCCACCGACCGCCCCGTCGACCACAACCCGAACATCAACGCCGACGTTGCCATCGCGGTGCTGAGCCGGTAGCCATCAAGTACCCGCGGCGCCATGACGGCGACGTCACCGTCACCGGTAGAACCCGCGGGAGTTTATGGACGCGCGCGTGTTGGACGCGCGCGGCTTGACACTTCGCGAGCGGGAACGATACACTGGAACCGGTCACGGGGGACGGTCCCCATTTTCGCGGCGGAGAAAGTATCCTGCGTGGATAAGGCCATTTCGCCGCGAAGATGGGATTGTCCCCGTCGGGCCGTGAACGGCTACGATACACTGAATGAGCATAGACCCGTCACGACGTGCAGAGCCCCTCTCATCGAAATGCAGTGTCGGCGGCCCATGTTTGACGTGGTCGACGTGCAGGAGAAAACAACCATGGCTGAAACCAGACCGTTCTTGGAGCGACTCAGGCTGTCAGGGTACAAGTCCATCCGGGAGGCTGACGTTGAGTTCACGAGGCTCAACGTGCTCATCGGCGCCAACGGAGCGGGAAAATCCAATCTCGTGTCGTTCTTCTCTCTGCTCTCGGCGGCCCTCGATGCAAGGCTGGACGGCTATGTGGGACGGCACGGAGGTCCAAACGCCTTGCTCCATTTCGGGGCGAAAGCAACGAACGAGATCGTTGTGGCGGCCACCGTGCGCACAACGGCGGGGACGGGAGTTCTCCACCAACGGCTCGCTTTCCGGGCTCCCGACACCCTCGCTTACAGCGCCAACCACGCGGGCGCGGCGCCAGGAGCGGATCGGGCCGATGAACAGATATTCGACGGCTTGTGCGCCGTGGTGAAGGAGAGCGGCAAGGCACATCCCGGCTCGCTCGTCTACTATGGCTTCAAAGACGGCATGGCAACGTACCGTTTGGTGGATACCACTCTGACGTCGCCCGTCCGTACCGAGGGTTACATCGAAGACAACAAGCGCTTGAACTGGAATGCCGGAAACCTGGCGGCGGTGCTGCACCGTTATAAGAAGAACAAGGCAAAGGTATACCAGCGCATTCGAACGACCGTGCGGAAAATTGTCCCAGCATTCGACGACTTCGTTCTTGAGCCGCGGGAACTGAATCCCTCGCACATTTTGCTGAATTGGAAGCAACTCGGTTGCGACTATCTTTTCGGTCCGCACCAGTTCGCCGACGGGGCCTTGCGCGCCATTGCCCTCATTACCCTCTTCCAGCAGCCGCAATCGGAACCCTCAAAACCCGAGGCCATACTACGCGGCTTTGGAGCAGGCGTTGGGTGCCGACATTGGGAATGCTCGGTTCATACCTTATCTTCAACTGCATGAATACGAAACGTTGCTGTACTCCGCAGGCTGAAAACCTATCGCACGATTCCGCCAAGGAGACACACACCATGATCACTGCATGCCTGACGCTGCTCGCCGCGTGCCTCATTTCCCCGGCCGTTGCGGACGAAGCGCCCGGCCCCGCGCTGATCTTCTGCTGCAATACGGAGAATGACCTGTACCGCGTCATGACGGCCGGGGGCGCGACGTATCGGCGGTTCGACACGCCGGCCGAGGCGGTGGCCAACGCCCCGCAAGGCTCCGGGGTGCTGATCCTGGCCGACGGCTACCCGCACAAGACGACCCCCATTGCCCCGGAGACCTTCGAGCAGGCTGCCGGGAAGGGGCTGCGCCTGTTCGTGGAGTTTCCGTCGGCGCTGCCGGGCATGGAGGTGGGCTCGCCGCGCCGGGTCGGGTTGGAACGCGCGGTGGTCGCCTCCGACGCGTTCGGTCCGGAGCTTCCAAGGCTGCGCATTGTGGGCATTCACGACTGCCATTTTGTCGCGGCCGACGCCTCGGAACCGCATCTGGTGGCCGCGCGCGTGGCCGGTTTCGATACCGCCGTATTCGGACTCGACAACGTGAAGGCCCACCCGCTGCTATTCGAGCACCCGGAGCTGCCGCTGCTGGTATCGACCACGAAGCTCAGCCAGTTCGTCACGGCGCGCTATACGCCGCAGGACGCGATGCAGGCGGTGTGGACCATGGTGCTGGAGTGGTTGCGGCCCGGCACGAAGGCCCCGGAACTGGCGTGGACCC
>PWXP01000408.1 GCA_003561895.1 Planctomycetaceae bacterium
CCGCCTCACTTCTCTCTCCTCTCCACTCACTCCTCGCTTCCGGGTTCACCGGCGGCATGCCGGCGAACTTCGGCGGGATTTCGATCAGGGCCTTGTTGATGAGCACAGGCACCGGGTTCAGGTCGCTGGCGTGCGCCCGCAGCCCCAGCCGCTGCGCCTCCAGCGGAATGCTGCCGCCGCCGGCGAACGGGTCGAGCACCGGCGGGGCGTACTCCGCCAGAAAGGCGTTCACTTGCTCCGGCCGGGCCAGCATCTGTCGGATGTCGAACACCTTCACTTCCATGGTCGCCGGCTCGGAGCCCCCCTCACCCTGGCCGTCTCCCGGAGGGTGGGCGCCCTCACCCTGACCCTCCCTCGGAGGGAGAGGGGAGCGGGATCGCTGCCAATCTGGCACTGGCCGCGGCAGTTTGAGCACCGCGTCCCGCCCGAACCGCTTCTCGTCGATCCCCCGCGTGGCCACGCACCGGGCGATTTCCGCCCGCGCCCGGCCGATCACCCGCGGGTTGTTCGAGTTCTCCCACCGGACCAGTTCCTCGATCAGGTTGAACAGTTCCGCCCGCTTGGTGGCCGCCAGGTCTTCATCGCCGGCGAACATCGGGTCGTCGTCCGGATCGTCGACCAGTTGTGCGAACAGCACGGCCCTGCACGCCGCCAGCGGCCGCCGCGCCCACCACAAGTGCAGCGTACTCGGATGCCCGTGACGGATACTCTTCTCCCTGGCCGATTCCCGGTTGATCGCCTCCAGCGGAAGGGCCACTTCGATGAGTTTCTTCCGGCGCTGCACAAATACTTGGGCCATTATTGGGCTTTCCTTGGAATGAGTGCGGTAAACACGTTGCGTTCGGGGTCCGATTCGAACTCCAGGTCCGGTACGGCGGCCAGGGCGCGCCGGATTCCCGTTCCTATGCCCCGGTAGGGTAGTTCCTTGGTGGCAAAAGATGCCATCAACGGGTTCCGAATGACCGACACGCCATGGCGGATATTTTCGACGGTCAGATTGTTCGGCAGGCCGCCCGGACTGGTCAACTCGATACGATTGTCGAACAGCATGACCCGCCACGGCGCAGAAACGAAGTAATCGCGGTGCAGCAGCATGTTGACGACCAGTTCCTCCAAGGCTTCGGACGGCACCTCGAGGCCGCCTTCCGTGTTGAACCCTCGATCGCCCTGAACGCGCCGAAGATTGCGGGTGATGAAAGACATCGTCTGCCTGTGCAAATCGCGGAGGCACCCGCCAAAGTCCTGGCTATCGCGATACTTCGTGCCCGCAGGGTCGTTGCCGACGAAGGCAACCGCCTTGACCACGAAGGCCGGCCGATGCCGTTGGGGGTTACGGCCGAAGAGCATGAGCCCGGCCAGATTCAGCGTCCCGTCGCAGGCCAGTCGAAGGTTGCCGAGCAAGCGTGCCAAGGAGAGGCCGGTGCGCTCGAGCGCGGTGTCGAGGGGCGAGCCATACTCCGTTTCAAAGAACCGGTTGAAGTGCTCCGAGTCCAAGTCGCCCGTTGTCGTGCCTGCGACGGGCAGCTCGTCGGCGTAAACCAGGCCGGCGCCTTGGAACATCCGCTGCAACTCCTCGCGAGACGTTACCCGGCGCTTGTCGGCGCCTGACTTCACCCAGAAGACGCCGCGGTTGTCGGCATACGGCTTGGAAACGCCCTCCTGCACGGTAACGACGACAACCAGCCGCCCGCCGAGCGCGATATTCTCGGTCGTGGGGTTGACCGAGGGTCTCACGAGATTAGTGGCCGCATTGGAGATCAACTGGTTGATTCGGCGGATGTCGTCGCTTGACAGCCCGACGACCGTCCCCTGGTCGTCTACCCCGATGACGATCCGGCCGCCCATGCTGTTGGAAAAGGCAACGAGGTCGCCCGCCACGGATTCGGGATTGGTAACGTTCTGCTTGAACTGGGAGCGGCTGTCTTCGCCGCGTCCGATCAGCTCGATGAGTTCGATTGCTTCCATAGTTGGTAAATCTCCTTGCGCCGGGCGAAGGCTTCCCGGCCACCTTCCATGATGGCCACGATTGCCTTCTGAATTTCTGGTTCGTCGATGCTGCCCACTTCGACCTGGCCGTGTCCGGTCGCAAAAGAGCATGCGCCTACCTGTTCGGCATCGCCGAGGACGGGGAAGTTTGCGTTGTGCGTGGCGAAAAGGAACTGCATATCGCTCTTCATAGCGCGGACCAGTTTGATCACGTCGTCGAAGATCGTTTGGTTGTCCAGGTCGTCCTCCGGCTGGTCGATGACGATCATGTCGTTGTCGCGCCGGCTCAGGATGAACAGGATCAGCGCCGAGGCGCGCTGGCCGAGCGAGTGGTCGCGAAGTTCCATCCCGTGGTACTCCATGGAAAAGCGGTTGGGCACCTGCCAGGTGAGCAAGTCTGCCTTGGCCTCGTTGAAGTATTTCCTGAAGACCTCGCCCGAGTCGCCCAGGGGCGCGCACACGGTGTCGAGCGACGCATGGACGGAGGCAAAATCGGCGTGTTGTTGCACGACGGCCGCCAGCGTCGCCTCCCGCAACCGGCTCCCCCGCATGTTCGCCTTGAGCTGCTCCAGGAACGCGGCTTTGTCACCCTTGTATTCCGCCTTGATGCGCAGGGCGGTTTGGCCCTCGTTGAGCTGGTTGACTTCGGCCTCGATTTGCTTGAACTCTTGGTGCCAAAGGTCCGAGAGCTTCTTCAATTCCCTGGCGAGGTCGTCCTGCATGGCGTTCTTGCGGGCCTTGCTCTTCGCGATTTCGCCAATCGCCAGATCGGCCTTTTGGAGTTCGGCGTTGAGTCGCACGAAGTCGTCGGGGCGGACGGCAACGTTTCCCTGCTGCTGCAACTGGGCGCTCAACTTCCGTTCGATCGCGGCGAACTCTTCCTTCAGGGTGTCGCGACGGCGCTGCAACTCGCTGAATACCGCGCGCAGCCCTTGGACTTCCTGCCGCAATTCTGCAAGGAGCTGCCGGCCTTTTTCGGGCAGCCGGCGGATGCGCGCGAAACGATCGTTGAACTCGTTCATCAGTTCAGCGTTTTCGCGCGAGTCGATGCGTCCGTGTGCCGCCAGCTCGGTTTCCCGCTCGTTCAGGAAGCTCTCCAGTGCAAGAACCAATGAATCGGCTGCATCGACCGCGCGGCGTGCATGGGTCACGTCCGCATTGAAATCCACCTGGCGCCGCAACTGCTCCTCGACCCCGTGCCGGCGGAACAGTTCCAGCTTGAACGTCGCATCCTTGCGCTTGGTCTGGTATTCCTGTTCCAAAGCATCCAGGTCCTTCAACTTGTCGAGAGTTGCGAGGACGTCGCGTACTCGTTGCTGCTGCGCCTCGATATCGCGCCGGGTGGCGTCCAGCCGGGCGCCAAGCAGCTTTTCGACGAGTTCCCGCTCGAACCCGTCGCCCTTGGGAACCAGTTCCTTCTGCCCGAAAAACAACGGCTTGTTGATGGCGGACCGTGTGCTGACGCAGGGCTGCAATTGGCCGTCGACGTACACACAGGCCCTCTCGTTGAGGATGCGTTGGACCTCGCAGCGCCTGCCCTGCGCGTCCTCGGCCTCGACAAGCACCTTCCCGCCACTTTGCAGCGCAAACCGCACGAGGTCTTGTTTGTACTTCCAGTCAGCAACGGTCTCGTCGCATGGCAGTTCCAACGCGTAGCGCAGGGCCTCGAGGATCGCCGACTTGCCGCTTCCCCGGATGCCGATAAGGCAGTTGAGGTGATCGGAGAACTCGACCCGTTTCCCGTCCAGAATGCCGCCCTCGAATCGAATGGATCGAACCCATGAGTGCGGCTTGCGGCTCGGCCGGCTCGGTGCCACGCGCTCCGCGCCCGGCTTCAGCGCGAAGTACACTGCCTCGAACGTGAATGCGCCGATCTTGATGAACGTCGTCTCGCCGCGCCCGATTTCCGCCATGGCTTTCGGATCGGACCCTTCGACTTCAGCCGGGTACCAGCCTCCCAGCCATCGTCGAACGTTTTCGCGCAAATCCCTCGTCCGCACTTTCTGGAAGCCCGCGGTCCCGGCGGTGAAAGACCGGCTTTTTCCCAGCTCCTGAATCCGTCCGCCCTTCAGCCCGCCCCAGAGTCCGTTTTCTGCTTCGACGTGCGCGAAGACCAGCAGGTAATCGCGCTGGAACTTGTCCAACTCGCGGATGGTTTCCAGGAGGTCGTGATTGGACCGGGCATTGGTGTTGTCGTAATTCGCCTGCCCGCTGAAAGCCACCCCCAGGAAACCGTTGACGTGATCGGTCCGCTCCTTGTTCGCAATCCAATCGTCGTGGAACACAACCAAGGTATGAATGCCGTTGGCTCCATCCTTGACGGAAAGCTCGACGGCGGGCAGGAGGTAGATGTTCTCTCCGCGGGCCGCCTTGCGCAGCGCCATGAATTCATCGCGGTCGAACTTGTTGTGGTTCGCGATCACTCCAACGTGAATACGGGCCTCCTTCAGGGCACGCACATACCGGGAAACGAAATCTCGCTCCGCGCCGCTGTCGACGAACTCGCGGTCGCGTCGGGTGTGCAAATGAAAGTCCGCGCGGACCCACCGACTTCCATGTGCGAAAAAGCGCCCTTTTTCAGGCATGACATGCTCCTTCCTCGGCCGCGATGGCGGCCTGTTGCCGGGCCAGTTCGTAGAACTCGTGCAGTTTCGCTTCGAGCAGCTTCTTGTCGGGCAGGCAGGTCTGGTACTCGGCCACCAGGGCCGGCGACATGGCACGGCTCAGAGCGTACTCGACCACCTCGTGGTCCTTCGTGGCGCACAGCAGCACGCCGATGGACGGCCGCTCGTGCGGCTTCTTCACGTCGCGGTCGAGCGCCTCAAGGTAGAACTCCAGCTTGCCGAGGTGCTCCGGCTGGAACTGGTCGATCTTCAGTTCCACCGCCACCAGGCAGCAGAGCGCCCGGTTAAACAGCAGCAGGTCGAGCGAGAAGTCGCGCCCGCCCACCTGGAGCGGGTACTGGCTGCCGACGAAGCAGAAATCGCGCCCCAGTTCGATAAGGAACACCTTGAGCTGCTCGACGAGCCCTCTCTGAAGGTCGGCCTCGGAGTGGCCGGGCGGCAGGTTGAGGAACTCGACCATGTAGGTGTCCTTGAATACCTCGGCGGCGGCAGGATGTAAATCTGTCACCACTGGTGACAGTTTTGGCGGCGACAGGACCGTTCGCTCGAAGAGCGCCCCGGCCAATTGGCGTTCCAACTCACGCTTCCCCCACCTTTCTCGGAGGCACGTACGCAGGTAGAACTCGCGCTCCTCGGGGCGTTTACACCGGCTCATGATGAGCAGGTTGTGGGTCCACGGCAATTCTCTCACCAGCGGTGCGAGTTTTGGCTCGTTGCGATAGGTTTCAAAGAACTGCATCATGCGCCAGAGGTTGCGCGCCGAGTACCCCCTCACAGTGGGGCGTTGCCTTTGGATTGCCTCAGCCAGGGCCTGGACCGTCCCGCGGCCCCAGCCGTCCTCGGCAATCTTCCCGATAATATACCGGCCGATGTTCCAGTACAGATCGACCAGTTCGGCGTTCACAGCGGCGACCGCCCGCGTCCGTGCGGCTTCGATCAGGCCGAGCATTGTGTCGAGGTCGGCCTGGGTGGGCAGGGCGGGCTGGGCGGGCGCGACTCGGTTGGTCTTGTCGAGTGCCTTGTTCATCGGTCTCGTGAATTCCTATCCCCAATCGTGCATCGCGAAAATGCCTGGCAGGTAAAGGGTTGGGGCGTTTCGATTGGGTTCATATTGGGTGTCCATTGGGTTAGTCGGCCGAACCAGCCCCAATACAATCCGGCCCGGGCCGAGCCAGCGGAATCGTTCCGTTGCCATGCATCCTACCTTCGTCAGTCAGGCTCGATTCGGCTTCATTATCACAAAGACCGACTCCCTTGGCTAGGGCTGCCCCCGTGCCGGTGAGGGGGGAGAGGTTCGGCAGCGCGGCGAGCACGACGCGCTGGCGTCGAGCTGCCGTAGGGGGCAGGAACGTCGGCAAGCTTCTCACGGCTTGCCAGCGCCGACCCGTGCCAATTTACCCTCTGTAGGCCGTATTAGTAAGGCGGTGTAAAACAATAAACTACCGGGAACTTCAAGCGTGGGATAGGCTTCCAGCCTGTCTTTTCCGGCGACAGGCTGGAAGCCTATCCCACGCAATTCGGTAGGTTATTGGGTTAC
>PWXP01000658.1 GCA_003561895.1 Planctomycetaceae bacterium
CCGTGGGCATCTCCTCGCGGACCCTCGCCGAGCACCGCAAGCTCGATACGCCCGAGGGCGTTACCATCCTCTCCGGCGCCGTCGTCGACGACCTGTTGGGCGTGGTGCTGCTGGCCGTCTCCCTGGGGGTCATCGCCGCTTCGGAACAACCCGGGGAAGGGGTCCAGTGGTCCATCGTGCTGCGCATCGCCGTGCAGGCAATCGTCCTGTCGCTGGCGGCAACCGCCCTGGGGCTGGTGGCGGCGCGCTGGGTGGGCGGCCTGCTGAAGCTCTTCCGCCGCCGCACGGTCATCGCCGTCATGGCACTCGGCCTCGCGCTGATCGTTTCGGGGCTCTTCGAAGAGGCCGGCCTCGCCATGATCGTCGGGGCCTACGTTACCGGGCTTTCGCTTTCGCGGACCGACCTGCGAAACGTCATCGTCGAACGGCTCTACGTGCTGCAGGTCATGCTTGTGCCCGTGTTCTTCGTCGTCATGGGGATGTTCGTCGACGTGCGGCAACTGCTCAGCCCGCGTACGGCGGCCCTCGGCGTCGTGTTCTTCCTCGTGGCGGCGCTGAGCAAGCTGATCGGCTGCGGGCTGCCGGCGATGCTTGCGGGGTTTACGCTCCGCGGCGGGTTCCGCATTGGCGCGGGCATGTTGCCCCGCGGCGAAATCGCGCTGTTGATGGCCGGCACGGCCCTGGCGGCCGGCGTGCTTACCCAAGAGGTCCTCAGCATCATCGTTGTGGTTACGCTACTCTCGGCGGTGACGGCGCCGCCGCTGATGACCCTCGCCTTCCGCGGGGCGGAGCCGGGGGTGCGCCGGCCGCCGCCCCCGAGCGAGGAGCGGCAGATCGCCTTTCGTTTTCCCTCGACCGCCGTCGTCTCCATGCTCGTCGACAAGCTGGTCGCGAGTTTCGAGTCGGAAGGGTTCTACGTGCACCCCATCGACCGCGACGAGGGGCTGTACCAGTTGTGCAAGGAGGACGTGCTGATCGGGTTCCGCGGCGCCGGCAACGAAATCGTCTTCACGTGCCAGCAGCGCGAAATCGTCTTCGTGCACACCGCCATGATCGAGGTGGTGGCCGCCGTCGAGCAGATGATTCGCGAATTGCGCCGGCCGCTCGACGCGCGGGGAATTCAGCGCAGCCTCCAAACGGCCACGGCGGAAAGCGCCACGGAATCGGCCCCGCAGGCGGCGCTGCGCGGAGCCCTGCGGCCGGAAACGCTGTGTGCCCGCTTGCAATCGAATACGAGGGAGGGCGTCATTGAAGAACTGCTCGACAGGATCTGCACCACGGGGCTGGTCCTGGACCGTGCCGTCGCCCTGAAGGCCGTCCTAACCCGCGAACGCAACCTCTCCACCGGCCTGCAGCACGGCCTGGCGCTGCCGCACGCCCAAACTGAGGCGGTTTCCACCCTCATTTGCGCCGTGGGGCTGAAACCCGAGGGAGTCGACTTCGCTTCAGTAGACGGGCAACCGGCGCGCATCATCGTGCTGACACTGTCGCCGCGGGGGGCGAATGCCCCGTACTTGCAGTTCATCTCGACCATCAGCAAGGTCCTCAACGATCGGGGGCGGGCCGCACTGCTGGCTTGCGATTCGGCCGAAGACATGTACGCCGTCCTGACCGGCGCCGGCAGCCGGCCCCGCAGGCATGCCTTTTGGAGCCGTGCCGCTGCCGACCCCCTCTCGAGTCTCAGCCCGGAACGCGTGGCGATCGACCCGGCGGTCCATACGCGCGATGCGGCCATCGACGCACTGCTCGCCCTCTGCGCCCGCGACGGCGCGGTGCGGTCGCCGGACGACGCCCGGCGGGCCGTCCTGGAACGCGAGGCCTCCATGACCACGGCCGTCGGGAAGGGCTTGGCCCTGCCGCACGCGCGCACCGATGCGGTGGAAGCCATGGTCAGCGCTTTGGCCGTGCTGCGCCGCGGCGTCGACTTCGGCGCCTTCGACGGCGAGCCGGTCAGGATCGTCGTGCTGACCCTCATGCCGCCTGCGGTCACCTCGGAGTACACGGAACTGCTTTCGGCCCTCCTCCGCGCGGTCGACGGACCGGGCCGGGAAGCACTGTTCGCGGCCGCCACGCCCGAGGCCGTACTCGAGGCGCTCACGCGCTAGCTGAGCGGAGGGTCGCATGGGGCCCGGCGGAGAAGGCATTCGTCCAGGAGAAGGCATTCGTCCAGGAGAACGCTTTTTCGCCGCGAAAATGGGACTGTCCCCTTCGGCCGGTCTATCCCAATTGCCGTTTTATCCCCCTTTTTAGGTGGGCATACGCCGCTCCGCAATACGTCGACCTAGTGAGACAGCCGCCTGCTGGGCGGCGCGGGTCCATTTCAGCTTTTGTCAATTCGGCGGGCGCTTTAGGAGGTTTGGGAGGACGTGTAAAAGGCGATCCTGGCCGGGTTTGCAGGTGCTTGCTTAGCCGGCAGTCGTCGCTGAGGGCCGCGGCGCGGACTGGGAGGATCACTTCGGCTCCCGCCGGGTCGTTCCAGAACATCTCCGTCCCCTTCACGCGATAGTTGATCTGCTTGATCAATGACTCCATCCAGGCGCTCGTTACCGGCAGTCCGGCCTGCCGATAGGCGGGATAGTCCTTCCGGGAGGGCGCTGAAATACTGGCACTGGATTTTATGGGGGAGAGCGTGGATAATTTCTCCCCCGCGGCGCGTTCTGCGGCGCCGTCCAGTGGACCATGCCGTGCCTCTTGAGCTTCTTGTATAACCCCACGCGGCTGAGCCCCAACGCGCTGGCCGTGGCCGTGCGGTTGTTGTTGTGCTTCCGCAGGGCTTCCTCGAGCATCGCCCGCTCGCTGTGGGCCACGCGCTCGGTGAGGGGGGCGTGTTCATCCGGTTTTTCGGCGGAGGGCGGGCCCGCGACATCCGGATTTCGGGCGACGGCCTCGACCAGGTGCGGGGCCAGATCGTCCGGCGTCAGTTCGCCCGAACGGCAGAAAAGAATCGCCCGGCGAATGTAGTTCTTCAACTCGCGGATGTTCCCCGGCCACGAATACCGCTTCAGGCAGTCGAGGAACTCGGGGTGGATGCGGTGGACGCCCACTTCGTGGGCCTGGCACAACTCCTCGACAAAGCCGAGGGCCAGGGGCACGATATCGCGCACCCGCTCGCGAAGCGGCGGAATGCGAAACTCGAGCATGTTCAGCCGGTAGTACAGGTCGGCCCGGAATTCGTTCCGGTCGACCAGCGTCCTGAGGTTCACGTTCGAGGCGACGATCAGCCGGGCGCGCGAGTGCCGGGTGGTGTTGCAGCCGACCGGCTCGAATTCACCGGTTTCGATCACGCGCAACAGCTTCACCTGCTGCGCCGGCCCGAGCACGTCGATTTCGTCCAGCAGGAGGGTGCCGTCCTCGGCCGCTTCGAACTTGCCGATCTTCGACCGCTCGGCGCTGGTGAACGCCCCCTTCACGTGGCCGAAGATTTCGGTTTCGATCAGGTCGCGCGGCATGGCCCCGCAGGCCACCGTCAGCAGGCGCGACGGGTGGCGCGGGGAGAGTTCGTGGATTAACCGGGCGAGCGTGGTCTTGCCGGTGCCCGTCTCGCCCACGAGCAGGAGCGTTACGTCGTGGCCCGCCATCCGCTCGACGTTGTCGAGCAGCTCGGCGACCTCGGGCGTGTTGGTTCGATACGTGACGGTGCGGCCGTGGATCGTCTTCAACGAAGGGGCCGCGTGGAGAAAACGTGTTGCCGGTGCGGTGATCAAGGTGTCCATCTCCTCTGTAGAATCGACAGCGAAAGAATCGACGGCGAATAAGGCGAGCAGCGGGTCCGAGTTGGCCGGCAGGAATGCCCGTCCCACGGCGTGGTGCGTTACCTTCTGCCGCTGGCCCAAGGTGATCCGAGTGCGGCTCTTCTACTCAGGCTAATTGCGATGCCCGGCGTTTTCCACAGGAGAACCACCGGAATCACCGCCGGATTCGGCGAAACCGGAAAAACAAGGCGTAATGCGCCGTCTTTGCGGGTTGTAGGGACCGGCTGTCCGCCGGCGGCGTGGGAGGACTGGTTGTGCCCGCGTAGCCGGCAGACCATCGCTCCGGCGGGACAAGCCCGCCGGTGGCGGGGGGAGACTGGGGAAAAATGGTCAAGTGGCGCCGATTTGAGGACTGGTTGTGCCCGCGTAGCCGGCAGACCATCGCTCCGGCGGGACAAGCCCGCCGGTGGCGGGGGGAGACTGGGGAAAAATGGTCAAGTGGCGCCGATTTTATGCCGATGACCGATTGTATGGTATGCGCGTCCTGCTGCGCGCCGTGCCGCAATGGCGCGGCGCACGCGCGCGTGCCGTGGTTCTGAACGCCCTCAAACCTGGTTGGCCGCCTCCATGAAACGGGTGATCCTGCTGGCCGCTCTCGCACTCCCGGCATGGACGGAAGGTCCGGCAATGGCGCAACGGCCGCCGGTCGAGAGCCTGTCGATCAAGGATCTCGGCCTCGGCATGCCCAAGAAGCCGGAAACGCCGTTCGAGCCCGACTGGTCGGTCGAGGCCGGGGCCCTATTCCTGCACCGTTCCGGCAGTTCCTCGGTGGCGCTCGCGGCAACGAACACCCCAGCGGAGGGCGACCTCCGCAACGCTTCCGACCTCGGCTTCAGCTTCGAGTGGGGGCCCTACGTTTCGCTCTCGCGGCGGATGTTCAACGTGCTCCAGGCCGAGATTCTCTATTTCGGCGTGTACGACTGGCGCGCCGCCTCCTCCGTGGAGAACCCCGCCGGAATCACCACCAACGTGTTCGACGCCGGTGGGGTGGACTTCGATCGCCTCGACGTCCGCTACACCTCCCGGCTCGACAACCTGGAGTTCAACACGCTGTTCCCCCTCGGCGGCAAGCTGAATTGGCTCGTGGGGGTCCGGTGGTCCGTCCTGGAGGAGCGTTCCACCACCCTCTGGGACGGCCGCGACAACGGCCTCGGCAGCGGAAACGATTTCGCTTCGGCCGCCGCCTGGGCCGACAACCAACTCTACGGCGTGCAGTTGGGAATCGACGGCACGCTGTGGCAGCCGGCCAGCCGCTTCCGCGTCGACGGCCTGGTCAAGGCCTGTGTGTACACCAACCGCATGTCGGCCGGCCGCGACGTGACCGGGACGATCGAGGCCTTCGCGTCGGACCGCCGCAAGTCCACACGCATGGCTTTCCTGGCCGAGTTGGGCCTGATGGGCCGCTTTGAGCTGACGCAACACTTCATCCTCGGCGCAGGATACCACGTAGCCTGGCTCGACGGGGTGGCGTCGGGATTCTCGCCCCTGGGCGGGCAGCGGCTCAGCACCGTCCTGTTCCACGGGATGCGCGCGACGATCGAGGCCCGGTGGTAAGGGAGCAGGCCGTGCAAGGGGTCGACCTAGCCCGGATTATTCATGTAGGGTGGGACGAGGTCGCGAAAATCCTTGGTGGGACTGCGCAAGCCACGCTAAGCCCGTTTGCACGCCGTGCGCTGGAACCACGCCTGGCCAAGCGACCGAAGTCCCACCAGGGTCTTGGCTTGCTTGTCACCACCCTACATCGTCATGAATAATCCGACCTAAGGCTCCTCGGCGTCCGGCGCCTTCTCGACCTCCTCCGCATCCGGAGCCGGCGGTTTGGGAACCCGCATACGCGGCGGGTTCCTGAGGATTTCGATGGCCCGCTCGTTTTCCTTCTTAATGCGGGCGAGAATCGGGTCGGCCTCTTCCAGTATCTCAAAGGCTTCCGACTTCTCCTCCGAGGTGAGGTCTCCGGCCCGGTCGATCAGGTCCCAGAGCTGCTGGAGCAGTGTGTTCTGAAGCTCTCCTTCCGCCGGTTGGGCGGCCGATTGCTGCGCGGCCGGCCGCGCGGCCGGCCGATCCGTTCCGCGGTCCAAGACGGCGCGCGAGATGCTGGCATGAGCCAACGCGCCCAGCAGGCACGCGAACAGGGCGACCAGGGCGTAGCGTGTCCATTGCGATTTCATAGCGATGCTCCCAAGTGGGCTAAGGGTCGGTGCAGTAAAAGTTCTCCGGCTCCACACGGATCAATCGCGGCCGCAGCAACGCGCAATCGTACATGGCCGTCGTGCAGGCCGAAACGTAAAAGGTGCCGAAATCGATCCCGAGAAAACTGCAAATCAGGCTGGGCACCCGGTGCCGGGACTGGGCCCGGACGGCGTAATTGCCCACCCCGGGC
>PWXP01000247.1 GCA_003561895.1 Planctomycetaceae bacterium
CCCCTGTGAACGGCTACCGGACTTTTATGCAATGTCTGCCCGTGCTTTCGTTTTCCGTCCAAGTGAACCCGCATAATCGTTACATTCGCGCTAAGATGCGGGTTTCTGGGCATATCTACCGGTTCAGCCGACGCGGCTGTCAAGATCCGTGCAATTGGAATACGAAGTATACGTTAGGGGCAGAAGATAGGGAAGACTTCCGCCCCCAACCACGGGTTCGCTCCTGGGCACCAGGCAAACTCTGGTCCTCGCCCATACCGGAGCGGACGATCGTGCCAACGCGATTCAAGACTGCGCGGCGTCCAAGCCGTGTCTCGGCAACCGGGCATTCGCTTCCCGTGGCCTTCTGGGGGGCCTTGCCGTGCACAAAATTGTGGGGTCCGCAGTCTTGTTTCGTTTGGCACTCCCCTCTCGTGGGGCATGGTTAGGGAAGTCTCGCGGTAAACACTCGTCGAACCCTGTTTCATTCGAAGCCGGCCCTGTGGGAGTGCACGCTTTAGCGTGCGAACCAAGCGTGTGCGATATCCGGCACGCTAAAGCGTGAACTCCAACAACGGCGGAGGCCGCGCCGAGCCCTCTTCGAGTGCATCTGCTTGAAATCCGTCCGCTCAACAATTACCATAAGGGTAGTGGACGGAACTGCGGCCGGTCGTCCCAAAACCGGCGGGGGTGATTGCTCTCGGCCTCGGGTTGGGATATGGTGAACGAATCGGGACGCGGTGCGCGCGCCTGCGGACGTACTACTGTTTTCCGCCCTCGGAAGCCCTTGTTCAGAAGAGGATTGGAGTCATGAATCGAACGATTGCATTACTGGTCGGACCGGCCCTTTTGGTCGGTGCCCTCCTCACGCCTGCGCTGCCGGCCCAAGACGCTGTGCTGGAACAAATGTACGGTAGCGGCGTCCATGCGTATTTCGCGCAGGATTACCTTCGAGCGCACGAGTTGCTCTCCGGCGCCATCGAGGCCGGCACCGACGACCCGCGCTGCCATTACTTTCGCGGATTGGTGTTGGAGCAGTTAGGCCGGCCCGAAGAAGCCACCGACGACTTCGCCAAAGGCGCTGAGTTGGAAGCGAGGGACATGGGCGGAAGGTACAACGTTTTCCGGGCTCTCGAACGGGTTCAAGGCGACGTGCGCTTGAAAGTCGAACGCCACCGCGTTGAAGCGCGGATGAAGACTCACGAAAGGGCACGAGAAATTGAACGTGTGCGCTACGAGCAACTGCGCGAGCAAGAGCAGGCGTTCGTGCGTGAGCAGGTCGACACGGTGGACCGAGACCCCGCGGCCCAGCCTTTCGAGTTGGGCCCGGTCGAACCGCCGGCGGAGCCGGCCGCTCCGCCGGTGGCGCCGGATGACGACGATCCTGCCGACGTGGGCGATCCGTTCGGCGAGCCGGCCGCCCCGCCGGTGGCGCCGGATGACGACGATCCTGCCGACGTGGACGATCCGTTCGACGAGCCGGCTGCTCCGCCGATCGCGCCGGATGACGACGATCCTGCCGACGTAGACGATCCGTTCGGCGAGCCGGCCGCTCCGCCGATCGCGCCGGATGACGACGACCCTGCCGACGTGGACGATCCGTTCGACGAGCCGGCCGCTCCGCCCGCCGACGACCCTGCCGCCCCGGACGAACCGTTTGGCGACGCTCCCGCCGCGCCCGCCGATGATCCCTTCGGCGATGCCCCGGCCATGCCGGCCGGCGATGAGCCCGCCGACGATCCTGCCGCACCGGACGATCCGTTTGGCGATGCTCCGGCCGCTCCCCCCGTGGCGCCGGACGACGATCCGGCCGACGCGGACGATCCGTTTGGCGACGCTCCGGCCGCCCCGCCCGCCGACGAGCCTGCCGCGCCGGACGATCCGTTTGGCGACGCTCCGGCCGCGCCCGCCGATGATCCCTTCGGCGATGCCCCGGCCATGCCGGCCGGCGATGAGCCCGCCGACGTGGACGATCCGTTCGGTGAGGAGCCGGACGATCCGTTCACGCAAGAGGGGCCCGCCGGTGGTGCCCAGGCCCCTGCCGCCGAGCCCGTCGATCCGGACGACCCCTTCGGCGGTTGAGCGATAGGCCCGGCATGGATTCGCTTGACGCCCTGATTGGAGTGGAGACGCCTCTTGAGGTGGTGTCGGCTGCGCTGCGCACGTTCGCCGAGGGAGTGGGCGCCGCGGCGGTGGGCGCGTACCAGGTGTGCTGCAGCGACGAGAGCGAGTGCATCTGCTCGGGCGTGCTCGACCGGGAGTTCGTGTTCCCGCTGTTGCCCGATCTGAAACCCGGCTGCTGCGGCGCATTCCACACGGTCACGCTGGGGGCGCGGTACGAATGGGGCGCGGTGCGGGTGGCCGAGGAGCATTTCGCAACGCCCGAGGTGCGCGACGGCTTCAAGTTCCTGCTGGTGAAGATCAATGCCCACGCCGCCGTCGAGCGCGCGGCCGAGGGCTGGCGCTACGGCTGGTTGCAGCGTTACGGGAACGAGTCGGCCTGTTGCGGCGCCTTGGCCGGTTTGTTCGAAGGCTCGCTTTTGCCGGCCATCGTGGAATTGCGGGAGCTGTTCGCCTCCGGCGGCCTCGACCGGCTGTCTCTGCTGGCTGATCCGCGATGGGTCGAGCCGCGATACCGGGCCCTTTTGGCGGCCGTCGTCAGCACCCATCTTCAAGGCATGCGCGTGGTGCGCGACATCCAAGAGTTCGTCCCCGCCTCGCCGACCGTGTTCCTCGTGGTGCCGTGTGTGACGATCAATCGGCCCGGCGCCGATGCGGAAATCGTGGTGGGCCAATACGGGATCGACCGGACCGGCGCAAAGGCCGAGGTGCGTTACGCCGGCTTAGGTAACGACCCGACCGCCTACCGGGTGCGCCATGACGGCGACCGCGTGATCATTACCGACGAGCGGTGGGCCAAGCGCTGAGGCGGGGCGTGCGACCGCCGGCGGCTTGGGCTGTAGGATGGACACGAAGTGGGGATTGTAGGTTAGAACTCCCCCACGCCCACTCCCACCCGCAGCGGCCGGAAGCGGGCGGCGGTGAGGAAGTGCTGGAGGATGCCTTGCGGGTGGGCGATCGGTTCGGGCGGGCGGTCGCGTGGCGCGGCGGCGAGGCGATGGTAGACGTCCAGCAGGCGCCGGCCGCTCGGCTGGTGGGTATAGGTCTTGTGAATGGCCGCCACGTTGGTTGCGATCCGGTTGGCTGCGCTTTGGCGGGTCACGCGCAGCGCCTCGTCGAGCCACGGGTTGTCGGCGAGCAGGGCGGCGGCTGCGCCCCCCTCGGCGAAAATCTTGCGGACAACCCGCTCCTGCAACTCCGCGTCGAGATCGGCGAAGTCGACCCGCCCGTCCGCCATTTTCGCGTCGATCTGCTCGACCAGATCGTCCGGCACGGGGTGGGCGAACGCAGCGAGTGCTTGGCGGTAGGCGGCAGCGAATCGGTCGTGGAACGCGTCGCGCCCGACCCAGTCGAGCGGCACGCGCAGGCTCGGGCTCAGCCCGTCCAGCCGCAGGCCGGCGGCGCGGAAGTCGGCGTTGATTTCCGGCAGGTCGCGGCCGATCAGTGGGCATCCGGCCAGCCAGGCTTCGAGCACGGCCATGCCGAACCCTTCGGCCACGCTGGTGGTGACGATGACGTCGGCCGCGGCCAGGTTCTCCAGGAAGGACAGCCCGCCGGGCCCGCCCACCTCGAACCGGCAGGGCAGGTCGAGTTCCGCCGCCAACCGCTTCCACCGCTGGTAATCGGGAACTTCCACCGGGTTGCCGGGCGCCAGGGTGAGGCCCAGGATCGCCCCGGCGGGCGCCACAGCCGCCATCAGCAGCGCCTCGCCGATGTTCTTGCGCCGGATGCACCGCACCGGGTACAGCAGGAACCGGGCGTCACGGGGAACGCCGAAGCGCTCGGCCAGCTTGGCTCGGGCATTGCCGCGCGGCGGCAGGTCGCCCGTGCCCGGCACCGGGTTGGGCAGCAGGTGCAGGCGGCCGGCAGGCACGCCGCACGCTTCCAGAATGCCGCGGTCGCGGCGGTTGAGCACCGCGTAGTGGACGTGCGGCGCCTGCGGGTAGAGGGTTCCCTCGCCGGCCATCCGCCGTACCGCGGCGTAGTTGTCCGGGCGGAAGTCCTCGGCGAAGTCGTGCGGCTCGAGCAGCAGGGCGTAACCGTGCTCGGCCAGCACGGCCAGCACCTCCGGCAGCGCCGCGTTCTTGCCCAGCGAGTGATTGTGGACGTGGATGATAGTGTCGGCGGGCGCGAAACCCATCTCTGCCAGAACGTTCATCACCGCCATGAGCAAGGCGGCGGGACCATCCTCAGCTTCGGCCGGGCGGAGGTGATCGTATCCCAGTTCCGGCACCGCGTGCCGGGTCACGCGGAGGGCCCGCAGGCCCGCCGCCGCCTGGGGGTTCCAGCCCTCGCACCGCCCGCCATGCAGGACGGCCACGCGCCAAGGCGGTTCGGCCGGCAGGACCGCGTCGAGCGCGGCGAGCTGGTTCTCGATGACGCGGGTGACCCCGCCGCGATGGAGATGGTAGTGGATGATGACGAGGTTCATTCCAGCGGGTTATTCGGGGTGGAACTTCTGCCGGTAGGCGTCGACTTCGATCATCGGCCGCCGCTCGACTTCCTCGATGTTGTACTCAATCTGCCGGTATGTGCTCTCGCCCACCTCGAACTGCCGCATCAGGCTGGGCAGCGGGTCGTGGAACTCGACCACGCCGCGCCGTTGCAGCCGCGCCATGAACGTGCGCAGCACGCCGAACGCCATGCGGCCCAGGGCGATCGTCTCCTGGTTGCGGTGGATGCGCCGGTCGAGGTCGGTCTGCGCGAATGCGTACAGCCCGAGCCGCTCGTAAATGTCGATGATCATGCCCGTCTCGACCCCGTAGCCGACCGGAAACGGAATCTGCTCGAGGATCGACCGCCGGCCGGCGTATTCGCCCGAAAGCGGCTGCAGGATGGCGGTCAGCTCCGGGTAGAACAGGCTGAACAGCGGGCGGACGAGGATTTCCGTCACCCGGCCGCCGCCGGTCGGCCGCAGCCCGCCGGAGAAGGCCAGCGGCCGGTCGTAAAACGCCTTCACGTAGTGCACGTCGGGATCGTGGATCAGCGGGCCGACCAGGCCGTAGACGAAGCGTGGGTGGATGTTGCGGATGTCGGCGTCGACGAAGACGAGGATGTCGCCTTGGAGCAGGAACAGGGCCTTCCACAGGTTCTCGCCCTTGCCGCGCTGCTCGCCTTCCTCGCGCAGGTGCTCGGCGGCCAGGTACACCTCGGCCCCGAAGCTGGCGGCGACCTCGCGCGTGCGGTCGGTGCTCCCGCTGTCGACCACGGCAATTTCATCCAACAGCGGATAGCGGTCCGCCAACTCGGCCTTGAGGATGACGATCTCCTGCCCGATGGTCTGCTCTTCGTTCAGCGCGGGCAGGCACAGCGAAATAGTCAGGCCTTGGCGTTCCTTCTGCTCCACCAGGCGTTTGATGTCCCAGAACTGGGAGTGGTGGAAGGTGCGTTCGGCCAGCCACGGTTCATTCTTCATCGCAGGCTCCCCGGTCGATGGCCAGGATCGCGCCGACCAGTTGGGCTACCCCGGTCAGGATCGGCTCGATCAGCACGTAGTCGGTGCCTTTCATCCGGCTGCGTTCGCCGCGCGAGATGCCCAGGGTAACGGCGGGGATTCCCCGGGCGATGAACTCGCTCAGTTCGGAGGGGCTGTGGCCCTGGTCGGGCCCGATGCCCAGCGTCTGCATGATGCCCAGGATGCACTTCACCAGCGGGTGCGAGAAGGAGATGCCGCCTGCCCGGGTGCGGAAGAACAGGTCCTCGTGCGCGTTGACCGCGTGCCGGGCCGACATTTCGGCCACGATGTCGCGGATGCGCTGGTGGATCTCGTCGATCATCTCGTCGCTGTGGCTGACGATTTCCAGGCCCAGTTCGGCGTGGTCGGGCTCCACGTCGTAGGCCACGCCCGCCCGCAGCCGCCCCAGCCGAATGACCGTATACGGCCGGCTCGGCGTGGCGATGCCCAGAATGCGGTTGATGATGTGGTTGATCACCACCAGGGCGCTTTCGGAGCCGTAGCTGCGGGAGGGCTCGGGGCGGACGTCGCAGGTGACGTCGCCCCGGGCGGTGCCGATGGAGAAGTAGTTCA
>PWXP01000230.1 GCA_003561895.1 Planctomycetaceae bacterium
AACTGGGTGGTGATGCTGCTGCCGTACATCGAGCAGCAGGCGCTTTACGACAGCCTCGACCCGGACAAGCTGATTTCCGATCCCGAGAACCGCGACGCGCGCGCCACCCGGCTGTCGATCATGCTCTGCCCGACCGACACGAACAACCGGGTCGATTACGACGGCGAATACTACACGGCCGACAGCGGCGCATGGGCCCGCGGCAACTACGCCGCCAACGGCGGCGGCGGGTATCTGCTGACGCCCCAGTATTTTCCGGGCCGGGCCGACGCCATGGTGGGCCCCGATTCCCGCGGATGGAACGACAGGCGGTTACGCGGCGTCATGGGCGCCAACGTCGCCACCCCGGTCGCCCTGATCCGGGACGGCACCACCAATACGTTCCTGCTGGGCGAGGTTCGCGCGGGCCTGACCGCGAGCGACGTCCGCGGCACCTGGGCCATCGGCGGGAGCCCCAGTGCGTTGTGGGGGTACGGCTTTATACACGATGCGAACGGGCCGAACTACTGCGGCGACCTTTCCGACGACTTCGTCGATTGCCAAGCCGTGATCGACGAGCTGGGGCTGCAAACGATGCGGCGGGAGTGCATGACGTGCTGTCCCAACCAGGGCAACTGGCAGCAGACCGCCCGAAGCATGCACCACGGCGGTGTGAACATGGCGTTCGCCGACGGCAGCGTCCGGTTCATCAGCGATTGGATCGAGACGAGCAGGTCGTTTGGCAGCGTCTGGGACCGGCTGATTGCCAGTGACAGCGGGCTGCCGGTGGATTGGTCGAAAGTGCAATAGGGCGTAGAGTAACGCTCGAACGATGGAGGCGTTTTATGTTGCGTTTTTTGCCCGTGTTCGTGCCGGCGGCCGTTCTCCTGATCGGCTGCGGCGGCCCCCCGGTGGACCTGGTGCCCGTCCGCGGCACCGTGACGTTCGAGGACGGGACCGTTCCGCAGGGCGCGGTTGCCAAGGTCTATTTCGAGCCTGTCCGGGACGGCCCGCAGGCCATCCGGAAGGTGGCGTCCGGCGACATCAGGCCGGACGGCAGCTTCGAGTTGATGACCCGCAGACCGGGCGACGGCGTGATTCCCGGCAAGTACAAGGTGTTGTTTGCGGGGGAACAGACCTACGGAGGGCGCGAATCGGTGCTGCCGGCCAGGTACAGCAGCGTGGAGGAAACCCCCTTCGAGGTCACCGTGGAACCCCGCCGCAATCCGCCGTTCGACTTCGAGTTGGTTGCGCAAAATTGACAAAGTTTTGCGCAATATTGGCTTGCGTTTCGTGTCGCGGCTTGGGATAATGGGCGGAAATCAGCCGCAGGGCTAGCCCCGGTTGACTTGCGTTTCGTGTCGCGGCTTGGGATAATGAGCGGAAATCAGCCGCAGGGCTAGCCCCGGTTGGCTTGGCTTGAAACAAAAACCGGACGCTAGCGCGTTGCGGCTAATAAGCGGAAATGCCAGTTTTGTCTTGCGTGGGGGAGACGGGCACAGAAGGTGGAAGGCTTGGTCCTGCGTTGACTCCTGTTTGCCAAAGCCCCGCGGGCCCTACCCAAGTTGCAACACTACTGCGCTTCAACCACATGCCCAAACGTAAAAGGTCGGCCGCCGGCTCATCAGAACCTCCGGCGGCGCCCGGCTGGCGCGGGCTGCTCCAGCGGCAGCCCTGGCTCCCGTTCATTCTGCCGCTGGCCGTGTACATGCTGGCCGGATCGCTGGAGCCGACGCCGACCGAGCCGGGCGGGGCGCGCATCGGTCTGAACATCCCGTACAGCTACTACCCGGCGATGTATACGGCCAAAGTCGTGCTCACGGCCATCGCCGTCGCCGCGGTGTTGCCCGTCTATGCGAAGTTCAACTGGCGCGTCGGGTGGCTGTCGCTGGCCGTCGGCGCGGTGGGCGCCGTGGTGTGGATCGGGCTGTGCAAGCTGCAGCTTGAGGAGCGGCTGCTGGCACCGCTTGGGCTGGGCAACGTCTTGGGCTTGGGCGAGCGCAGTGCGTTCAACCCATTCCAGGAATACGGCGGCCGGCCCGCGGCCGTGTGGAGCTACCTGGCCGTGCGTATGCTCGGCTTGGCAGTGCTCGTGCCGGTCGTCGAGGAGTTTTTTCTCCGCGCGTTCGTCATGCGGTACGTGATGGCCCGGAACTGGTGGCGCGTCCCTTTCGGCGAGGTGGACGCCACGGCGGTGGTGGTGGGCACGGCCGTGCCCATGCTCATGCACCCGGCCGAACTGTTCGCGGCGGCCGTGTGGTTCTCCATGGTCACCTGGCTGATGGTGCGCACGCGCAGCATCGGCGACTGCGTTGCCGCCCACGCGGTGACGAACTTCTTGCTGGGCGTGTACGTGGTCGCCAGCGGCGATTGGTGGTTGTTGTAGGCGGGCTAGCCTCCCCGGCAGAAGCGGTAAACCACCTCGGCGGCCGCGCGCACGTGGTCGGCGGGTACCCATTCGTCGCGGGTGTGCGCCTGCTCGATGAACCCCGGCCCGAAAACGACCGACGGAACTCCCGCGGCCGCATACACGGCGGCGTGGGTGCCGTAGGGCACGCCAAGCCGCCGGCAAGGGCCGGCCACTTCGCCGACCACGGCCACTTCGCCGACCACGGCCATGAGCCTTTCGGCCAGCGGGGCGTTTTCCGTGTCGTCCAGCGCCGGGCCGTTGAGGTAGGGGGGATCGTGCTCGACGGGAAAATGGGCCCCCACGGCCGCCCGCACGTAGTCGATCGCGGCCTGGCGCGCCTCGGGGGCGCCTTCGCCGGGCGGCAGGCGGCGGTCGACTTCGATGGTGCATCGGTCGGGCACGGTGTTGACGCTGACGCCGCCGTCGATGGTGCCCACGCTCAGGGTGGCCGGCCCGCAAAGCGGATGGGAACGCGTGCAGCCGGCGACCTCGCCGGCATATTGCTCCAGGCCAACCAGCACCCGCGCCATGCGGTAGATGGCGTTCTCGCCCCCCTGTGGATGCGCGCTGTGCGCGGCGTGGCCGCGGGTGTGGCATCGCCAGCGGACCATGCCCTTGTGGGCGACCACGACGTTCAGAGCCGTCGGTTCGGCCACCAGCGCGGCGTCGGGGCGTCGGGGGATGATGCCGAAGGCCCCCGGCTCGAACAGCTCCGTGAGCTTCACCGCGCCGGTGAACCCGTACTCCTCGTTCACGGTGCATGCAAGGAGCACGGACGGCATATTGGGAGGGCGCTGCCGGGCCAGGCGGGCCACGGCAGCGAGCATGGCGGCCATGCCGCCCTTGGTATCGCAGGCCCCCCGCCCGTACACGCGCCCGTCGCGCCGCTCGGACCGGAACGGCTCAATGGTCATGCCCTCGACCGGCACGGTGTCCTGGTGCGCGTCGAGCAGCAGAAGCGGTCCGCCTTGCCGGGCGGGCACCCGGCCTTCGAGCAGGCCGACCAGGTTCTCCCGGCCCGGCTCCACCGGCTGCCGGGCGGTCTGCAAGCCGATCCGGCCGAGGAGCGACTCGAGGGCGTCGGTCAGCCGAGCCTCGCCATAGGGCGGACCCGACACCTGCCGCCCCATGGGGTTCACGCTGGCAGTGGCGATCAGTTCGCACAGAGTTTCAATCGGATCGAGCAGCACGTTATTGGATTCCCCGGGTTCCATCTTGCCGAATTGTAGCTCTTCCGTATCTGGATGCATACTGCTTTTCCGCGGTGACGGCACAACGGCGTGTGACTCCTGCAGGGCCGCGGCCTGCAATTGGAAACCGAAAAGCAAAAACGGTTTATGGATGCCGGACCCACCCGGCCGGGACCAACTCGTCGCGATCGGACGTGCGAACGGCGACGGAGAACCCGGGCCGCAGGGCGGCGCCGGCCCACGTGCTGTCCGGGGCCAGGGCGATCAGCCCCACCTGATGTTCCGGCCGAATGTCGTAGCTTGCGTCGATCCGCCGGATGACGTGTTCGGCCGCTTCGGCCGGCGAGGCGCCCTGGCGCATCCGTTCGACCTCTATACTCGCCGCGGCGTAAAACTGCGCTTTCCGTAGGATGGGCTTTAGCCCGTCAAAGCGAAGACGGACAAGAATGTCCATCCTACAAAAGCGCAATAACGGCACGCGGCGAGTATAGAAAGCTCCCGCACACGCCCATCACCAGTTCGCCGGTGCCGGTGGCCACGGCCGCACCGGCGCATGGGTCGACATAGAGGCCGTGCCCGATGATCGGCGAGTCGCCCACCCGGCCCGGCACTTTGTACGCCATCCCGCTGGTCGAGCAGACGCCCGCCGGCACTCCCGCGGCGTCCTGTGCAAGCACCCCCTACCGTGTCATGGCTGCGGTTGTGCGGCAGCCGCTCCTCCGCCGGCGCAGCGGGGCGGGGCGGAGCCGAGGCTGCTTCATCGAGGCCAAGCTGCTCGATGTTCGCCTGTATGCCGAACGACCAGGTGCTTAGGAGGATGGGGCGGGCCATAGTCAGAGCAGTTCAGCGCAAACGACGCTGCAAAGGGCGAGGTGCCGCGGGTCGGTTCGTTCGGGGCGATACCGCCGTGCCGGGTGGCGACGGTTGAGCCACCCGATACATGCGTCCCGCTCGAGCAGGTAGGTCACCAATCACTCGAGGAAGCCCGCCGCCTGACCGATAGCCCCGGCGCATTTTGCCGGGCTTCGTTGAGGTCGGACCCCGATAGTATAGATAGTGCCGATAGTACAGATAGTGCCGATAGTACAGATAGTGCCGATAGTACAGATAGTGCCGATAGTACAACCAGTTTACAGCGGCTCCTCGACGGGCTCGCCGTTTTGGAGCAGTTCGCGGAAGGGTTGGTTCTCGGTGTAGTGCCGGCGTTCCTTTTGCAGGTGTTCGTACTCCTCACCCTCGCCGGGGCTGATTTCCAGCGCCTTGTCGATCCATTGGAGCGCGGTGTCGAAGTCGCCCTCCTCGGCGTAGGCGGCGGCCAGCGTACTGAGGATGTGCACCTGGCGGTACTCGGTCAGCTCGCCCGCCTCGGTGGCCATTTGCAGGGCCCGCTCGCCGTCGCGCAGCTCGTCCTGCGGCGAGGTGGCCAGCACCCAGGCGAAGTTGTTGAGCAGGCCGGGTTCGTCGGGCTTTTGCTTCAGGGCCTTTTCGTATTCGGCGATGGCCTCGGCGTGCTTGCCGAGGTTCAGCAGGGCGTCGCCTCGGCCGCGCAATGCAATCCAGCTTTCCGGCTGGAGCTTCAGCAATTGGTCGTACCGTTCGAGGGCCTCGTCGAACTGCTTCGAGGCGCTGTGGAGCATGGCGAGCTGCAGCAGGGTGGTTTCGTTGTCCGGCAGGGCGCGCAGTTCGGCAATGGCCTCCTCGAATCGCTCCTCGTCGGCCAGGAGGACGGCTCTCATGCGTTTGGCGGGCGGGTATTCCGGCTGGAGCTTCAGCGCCGCGTCGACGTCGGCCATGGCCTTTTCGCGCTCGTCCGACTCGGCGTACACCCCCGCCCGAAGCATGAGAACGCCCAGATTATCCGGTTCGGCAGTGTGGGCGCGGTCGAGTTCGTGCAGGGCGGCCGCATGGTTCTCCTGGAGCAGATGCACGCGGGCTTTCTGGAGGATGGGGAAGATGGACTGCGGATCGATCTCCTGCGCCCGGTCGAGCGCGAGGATGGCCTCGTCGTATCGCTCCATCTCGCTCAGTAGGGCCGCCTTGGCTTCATAGGTGGGCAGGTGGCCGGGTTCGAGTTGGATGGCCCGGTTGAAGTCGGCCAGGGCCTCGTCCTTGCGGTCGTGGTCGGCGTGCAGCAGCGCCCGCATGCGCAGGGCCGCCGCCTCGTCGGGGGCCAGCCGGAGGGCCTCGTCCAGTGCCTCCTGTTTCAGTTCGGGATCTTCCTCCAGCGCGGCCTGCAAGGTGAGCAGATTTGCGCGGAGTGTCGGATCGTCGAAGTCGAACGCCAGGGCTTTCTCCAGGGCGGCCGCCGCCCGCTCCGGATCGCCGCCGGGCAGGAGGTGAAGGCGGGCGAGGTGGTGCAGGGCGTCGGGTTGCTCGGGGTCGAGGTCGGTGCCGCGCTCGAGGTCGGGCACCGCCAGCCGCCGCAGCTCGTCGAACTGCCGGCTTTCAGTGCCCAGCCGCAGCGCTACTTGCGCCCGGACCGATCCGCGCTGAATGAGCGTGGCGGCCAGCAGTTGCCGGGCGAACTCGGTATTGCCCTCGTCGAGCCCCTTCTCCAGCGCGCGGTCCAACAGGTCGATGACCCGGTCGAGGTCTTCGAGCGACCGGGCGGTGAGCTTCGCCTCGGTGGCCCGGTCGAGGTCGCCAAGCCCGTCTTTTTCGGCCCAAACTACGACCGGCGGCAGGAAAAACAGCAGTAGTGCAAGAGGAGCGGGAAGCAGGCGGAACATCGTGGAACCCTCCAATGGTTAGGCAACGGGAAAAAACCTGTATTCGGGCCGCCGAGCTTACGGCGCGGCGGGGGGAACGTGTTGGGGAGGCCCGTCGGGCGCGGGTTGGGCTTCGGGTTGCGGGGCAGGCTGCGGTTTAGGTTGCGCATCGAGTTGGGCGTCCGGTTGGGCTTCGGGTGGCCCTTCGAACGGCACCTCCGGCGGCCCGGCGCCGGCGTCGACCAGCATATAGGCGGCCCAGAAGAACGGATGGTTGGCCGGGGGAACATCTTCGACCTTCGCGCGCCGTACCCGCGGCTCCGCGTCCAAGTCGATGGGCGAGCCGGCCGTCAGGAACACGGCCCGCTGGTACGCGTCGGCCGGCGCGGTGTGCGGCAATTCCTGGGCGAACTCGCGCACCAGGTCGTAACTGGTGCGCCCGCCCGTTCGCCAGCGGCTCAGCAGGACGGTGCGAGCGCCGCTGGACATCAGCGCGCAGACGCTCAGGAACCCCTCCTGGCCGGCCGTGGCCGAATTGACGCCGCGCAGGGAGCGCTCGGCCGCGGTATGGAAGCCGGGCAAGACGATTTCGTCGGGCGCGCCGAACGGGAGGGCCAACCAGTCGTTAATCGAGTTGCCCGGCCGCCGCGCGTCGATCGGCACCGGCGCGAAGTCCAAGGGGTCTTTTTCGGTGTCCGGCAAGTCGTCGAGGACCACGAGCCGGTCGAACAGCGTCGCATAGATCGACGAGGGCCCCGCCAACCGGCTGGGCATCGGCTTCACACCCGGCAGCACGGTGGCCAGCTTGTCGAGTTCGGCCAGGGCCACGTCGGCGCTGTCGCGCGGGAACAACTTGCCCGCCACTACCGCGGTCGTGGCGCTCTGGCGGCGCCCCGCCCCCCACGGCACCACGAGCGACACCGTGGGCACGTACCGCACCCGCACGTGCGCAATCAAGGGCCGGCGCCGACCGTCGACCTCCACCTGCAGGGCCTCGAAGGGCACATACCAGAGCACCCCGTCGGGCACCACGATCAATTCCTCGAAATCCTCGCTGAAGTCGGCATTCGAGCCCTTGAGGATCAATTCGAGCACGTCCTGGGCGGTGTGCTTCCAGCCGCCATCCACCAACTGGCTCAGGTCCAGTTCCTGGTTGCCTGCATGGTGTCCCATGGCCCGAAGCAGGTTGACGATTTCGGTTCGCAGCCGGGCGGCGGCGGGAACGCGCCACCACGTGTACTGTTCCCGATTCAGCAGGAAGGCGTACAGGTTGCGGCTGGTGGCGAGGAAGGCCAGGACGGCGTGCCCTTCGGGCAGGGCCCGCTGCACGGCCTTCACGTCGCGCAGCGGCGGGAACACCAGCGAGGCCGGTTCCCGCCGCAGGGCCATCTCGCGGAGGATCGCCTCCTGCTGGCGGGTGCACGTCGCCATCGCCTCCATGAGTTTCCGCTGCCGGGTCAGGCCGTCGGAGTCGTCGGGTGCCAGGGACAACGTCCGCAACTCGGCGCGCAGGGCGTCCGACTGCCGCGCAAGCTGCTCATAGGCCGGATACCGGAGGAGCAGGTCCCGGCGCAACAGAATGCTTTGCCGGTCGAGGACTGCTTCCGGCCCGTGCAGCACCCAGCGCAGCGACTGGAGCCGGCCGCCCAGCGCAAGGGAACTGAAGAACCGGTGCCGGCGCAAGCGGTCGGCGATTTCCAGGGCCTTCTCGTGCTCGTTGCGGGCCAGTGCCACCTCGAACCACCGCTCGAGCGGCCCCGGATGCGGTGTCGTCAAGACGGCCAGGGCTTCCATCGGATCGCTCGACCAGTCGGCCGGCCGGGGGTCGCGCAACACGGTGCCGTACAGGTCCATAGCCACGCGCGGGGTAACCGCGTTGCTGGTGAACAGGCCATCGGCCAACTGGATGTGCAACAACCATCGCGAGCCGTGGTTCATGTATTGCAAGGCGTCTGCCAGGGCGGCGTCGCCCTGGCGGATCCGGCCCTGCTGGAACAACACCAGCGCGCCGAGGTACCGCAGCCGCGCCCCGATCGCCCCCCGGCCCATGGTGCGGTTTCCGATGGCCGTTCGGGCCTGGTCCAGCAGGGCGGCGGCCTCGCGGGTATTGCCCAGCACGGCCTGGTTTTCGGCGGCGCTGAGCAGTAGCGAGGCCTGAAGCTGCCGGTAGCCCTTGGTTCGGGCCCAACCGGCCGCGGCGGCCAGCGGGGGGGAAATGCCGTCGCGGCCGGCCAGGATATGCGCAGTGGTGCCCAGCCGAAAGGCTTCTTCGAGCACCCCTAGGTCGGAATAATAGACGGCCGAATAGGTGGCTTCGAGGAAGAACCCCCCGGCCGCGTCGAAGTTCCCCTGTCGCAAGGCCAGCCGGCCCAATTCCAACAGCGCGACGGGCGTGTAAGGGTGGTCGAACTGCCCAGCCGCCACCAGGCCGCGCTGCAGATGCTGCGCCGCCTGCTGGTCCTGGCCCGCCGCCGCGTGCGCTAAGCCGAGCTGGATGTCGATCCACGCCTCCGACCAATGGTTGGGCGGGCCGGGGCGGCGCGTCAAGGCCGCCAGGACCTCCTGGGTCAGCGGGTCGTGCCGCGCCACCGGCCCGAGCAGTTCCGCTCGCCGCCGGATGGCCAGGGTCGTCGCCCGAACAATCTCCTGTACGTTGATCGGCATGAGCTTGGCTTGCTGCACCACGCCGCCGTGTTTGACGACCTCTTCCTGGTCGATCTGCCCTTGACCGATCAGCAGCCTGGAAGGGTATTCACCCAACTGCGAACTCCGCGTGCTCTGACCCCAAGGGATTCGGAGGCGGGCACCGACGTTCGCCGGCCGAACGGCGGGCGGGAACTGCACTCGGAGCATCCATCCGGGAAACGCGACGAACAGTTGCAGCGCCGCGTTGTAATGGTCCAGCGCCTCGCGGAGCTGACCCATCTGGTAGTGGCATTCCCCCAGCATGGTGTAGTACGCGATCGAGTCGATCCACCGCGACTGAGGCGTCTTGATGGCACCGCGACTCTCGGCGTGAAAGCGTCGCAAGGCGTCCCGGTACTCGCCCTCGTACAGGTCGGTGAACGCCGCCTGATACCCGTGGCTCGGAACCATCCGTTCTTGGGCCCCAAGATCTCCCGCTATTGATGACGCGAGCACCAAGCTACCTAGCAGCAGGACAATAGCCGGACGCGAGCAGAGAGTTCTCATCGAGCCGCGAATCGCGCGAGCGGGCAATGGCAAGTCCATGACCTCTACTCCAAAGAGGGGGATAGGTTTTCCGGCGCCGGCCTGCCGTCGATTCACAAATATTCCGCCTTTGGTCACAGCACGGGGAAAAAGCCACGCTGACGAAGGCGATGCCCCCCGGACGAGGCGGGGCGGCCTCCCTGCGGAGCGGCGGGCCCCTAAAGAAGGCTCCTGAACCCCCTCGTGGGTCGGGCTTGAGCCGGGTGTCTACTTCTATGATATACGTTATCCTGCAGGTTTCCAGTTCAATAAACCATTTGCCCAGCAAGGAGGGCCCGGTGGAACACCGTTTTTTCCGGGCCGCATGACCGTTCGCGCCGCAACGCCCCTGTCTCGCTTCGATAGCGAGAGCGATCTGTCCGGTGCAGGTGGTTTTTCGCGACCTCGGAGGAAGCCATGCCTATCTCGGAAACAGCGGTTGGCTTTCCTCCCCGAGGACCGTGGCTTCGAGGGTCATCCGGATCAGTTCGGCCAGCGAGTCGGCCTTCATCTTGTCCATGATCTTCGCCCGCCGCGCCTCGATCGTGCGGATGGTAAGCCCCAATTCGGTAGCGATTTCTTTGTTCCCTATCCCTTCGAGCACGCGGTCCAGGACTGCCCGCTCACCGGTATTCAGCTTGGCCAGCCGCTGGTGGAGTCGGCGTTTTCTTGCCAGGCGACGGCGGTTCTCAGCATCGCAGCGAATTGCTTCCCGGATCGCCTCCTCCAACTCGTGCTGCCGGCATGGCTTCTCAAAAAAGAACAGCGCCCCTGCCCGCATCGCGCGAACCGCGGTCCGCACGTCGCCATAAACGGAAACGACGATCACTGGAAAGGGAATGACCCACCGCCGCATACAGTCCAACAGTTCCAGTGCGGACACGCCGGGCGGTCGCACGTCGAGTAGCACACAGCCGGGTTCCGAGGGCGTGCAGTGTTCGAGGAATTCGGGGGGGGAAGCGAATGGTTTCGGGCACAACTGCATTGACAGGGCCAAAGCGCCGAACCATTGGCGCATGGCCGGATCACCATCGATAATATACAGTTTTGCCACGCTCTTGAGCATGGGGACGGTACACTTACGTGCGGAGGGATTCGAGTTCCCCGAGCCGGCTGGCGATTTCCTGTTCCTCCGGGACGATGCCCCGGCGGCGCTCGCCGGCGAACGCGCGCTCCAATTCATCCAAGGCATCGCGGACGGCGAGCTTCGCCAACTCGCTCAGCCGGTCGATGAACCGGATTCCGTCGAGGTGGTCGGTCTCGTGCTGTACGGCCCGGGCGAACAGTCCGTCCAACTCCAGGTGCAACTCTTCGCCCCGAAGGTTGTAGGCTGAAACGACGATCTTCTCCGGCCGCCGCACCGGGGCGTGGATGCCGGGGAAGCTCAGGCAACCCTCCTCTGCCTCGGCATTGCCCCGGCGGTGCGAGATGACCGGGTTGATAAAGACGTGCTCGTGCTCCTTGTGCTGCGGATCGCCGGTCGGGTTGAGCACGAACAGCCGGTAGGGAAGGTCGACCTGGTTGGCGGCTAAGCCGATGCCCCGTTCGTCGTACATCAAATCGAGCATTTCCGCCACGATCTTGCGCAGTTCCGCGTCGACCCGCTTCAGGTCCTTCGAGGGGTGCTTCAGGGTAGGATGGGGGTATCGAAGAATATGCACCGGTTTGGACTCCATAGGATACGTTTGTTCGCCCCAAGGGTAACCGTTTCCCGTGAACGGCTACGCCGCAAGTAATTATACGCCCGCCGCTCCAGCAGGCGAGGGGACCGCAGAAATGGGCCTGCGGCGCCGATGCGCTCCCGCTGTGGGAGTTCATGCTTCAGCGTGCGAACCAAGCATAGGCTGAATCCGGCACGCTAAAGCGTGAACTCCAACTATCAGCCGGTTCATGTGCCCTGAAATGGGGGCCGTTTCGTGTCCGACGCCATCTGCTCCAGACTACCGCTTTGGTTTGCTCTTCGGATGGCGTCTGAATTGGCGCGGCCCAGCGCACCGATAGGGGCAACGGCCATCCGGAGGGCATACACACAACACGTCAGGGGGGCTCCACTTTGCTCTTGCCCCGACGGCCGCTTTTCGGGAAACTACGCCCCCAATTCGTCACGGGTCATGTGAACTGCCCTATTCTAAGCCGTTACGAGAACACGTCCATGGATGAACAGCAAACTCGCCCCACGTCCCCGTCACAATGCCAGCCTCCGCTTTGCCCCCACAACGGCTGGGTGCAGCCGCCGCCTTCCGACTACGACGACGACCTGAGTCTCGCCGGCGTCTGGCGGGTGCTGATACGACGCTGGAAGGTGATCCTCTCGACTGCGATCCTTGCCGTGATTGCCGCCGCCGGATACCTGTTGGTGGCCACGCCCCAGTTTGAAGCCGAAGTAGTCGTCCTGCCGCCCGAGACCCACCACATCGAGGCCCTCAATATTCCAGACATCTACGAGGCCACCGCGGAAGACGTGCAAACCATCTTCGCCAGAAACCTGAGAAGCGATACCCTGCGGCGCCAATTCTTCGATGAGAACGGCCTGTTCTCTGTCCTTGGGGGCGGCGAATCGGGCACCGACGAGTCGGTGTTCCGAAGACGATTTAGTGACCGGCTGAAAGTGCGCTCGGGTACCCGCGACGAAAAGGACCTCGTCTTCGTCACTCTGGAAGGTGAACATCCCGAACGCATTGCAGCGTGGGTGAACGATTTCGTGCGTTTTGCCGCAAGCCGTACCGTCGACGACATCGTCGACGGCGTCCGCACGCGGATTGCCAACCGGCGCGACGGCCTTCGGGAACGCATTGAAATATCACGGGAACGGGCGAAACAGCGCAGCGAGGACCGGCTTACCGTCCTGGAAGAGAAACTCGCTATCCTCCGCGACGGCCGGCGCCGCGAGGACCGGCTCGTTGTGTTGGACGAACAGATCGCCATCGCCCGCGAATTGAACATCATGGACCGGGACGATGCGCGGCCGGTGGTGTTGGAGGAGCAGAGCGTCGGCGTGAGTGTGAACACGGCGTCGGAGCCGCTGTACCTGCGCGGCGTGAACGAACTCACGGTGGAACGCGAAGCGCTTGCAAAACGCGAGGATGACGATCCGTTCCTGCCCGGCCTCCGCGAAATCGTCGCGGAAATGGAGGTGCTGAAACAGCGGACGAACAACGACCCGTTCATCCCGGCACTCCGAGACAAGGAGGAGGAAGTGGCGCAACTGGAGGCGAGCCTTGCGCGACTGCAGGGCTCGGCATCCTGCATCATCCCGGCCAGAATCGACCGGGAGGCCGTGGCGCCGGAAGCGCCGGCCAGCCCGAAAAAGTCCCGCATCCTGCCGCTGAGCCTCGTTGCGGGCCTGCTGTTGGGCGTGTTCGCCGCGTTCCAATTGAACGCGTTTGAGCAGTCGAGGACCTGACGTGAAATTGCTCGTGACCGGCGTTGCCGGTTTCATTGCCGCCCGGACGGCCGCCATGCTGCTCGACGACGGGCACGAGGTGGTCGGCGTCGATAACCTGAACGATTACTACGACGTTCGGCTGAAGACTTACCGCCTGCGCGAGTTGGCGCGCGGGGCGGGCGCCGACGCCGCGTTGCTCGACCGGTTCGACCTCCGGCAGCCGAGCGCGGGCGAATACGGCGGACCGGCGCCGTTCCGCACGGGGCGCTTCACCTTCGCCAGGCTCGACATCGAGCAGAAGGCCCCCCTCGACGCCCTCTTCGAAGAACACGGCTTCGACGCCGTGCTGAACCTGGCCGCCCGCGCCGGCGTGCGCTACAGCATGGTCGACCCGGAGGTGTACCTGGCCACGAACGTCCTGGGGACGCTCCACCTGATGGACGGGATGCGCGCGCAGGGCTGCCGCAAGCTGGTGCTGGCCAGCACGTCGTCGCTGTACGCCGGCCAGCCCATGCCCTTCCAGGAAGACCTGCCCGTCAACACGCCCATCAGTCCCTACGCCGCCAGCAAGAAGGCGGCCGAAGTGCTGGCGTACAGCTACCATTACCTGTACGATCTGGACGTGTCGGTGGTGCGGTACTTCACGGTGTTCGGTCCGGCGGGCCGGCCCGACATGTCGATCTTCCGGTTCATCAAGTGGATGGACGAAGGCACGCCGATCGAGCTGTTCGGCGACGGCTCCCAGGCCCGCGATTTCACCTACGTCGACGACATCGCCCGCGGCACCATCGCGGCCGTGGCGCCGGTCGGGTACGAGGTCATCAACCTGGGCGGCGGAAACAACCCGATTTCCATCAACGAGGTGATCGCCTTCCTCGAAACGGCGCTGGGCAAGAGGGCGGTCATCGCCCGCAAGCCGTTCCACCGCGCCGACATGCAGCAGACCTACGCCGACATCTCGAAGGCCGGCCGCCTGCTCGGCTGGTCGCCCGAGGTGGCGCCGTACGACGGCTTCGACCGCACCGTGCGGTGGTACCAAGAGAACGTCGGGTGGCTGCGGCAGGTGGTGGTGTAGGGGCGGGAGCGCGTGGCCCTTCAATCGAATTACCTGAACCGCAGCAGAGTATGGTAGACCTCAATGGGCCGTCTTCCGCTGCCTCGCCGGTGGTTGGATCGATAGGTGTACGGCAAGTCGGCAAGAACCGGTTCATGTCGCCAGCCGCTTCCCGGCACGACGCGATAATCGGCGGCCTCGGCTGTCAGCAGCTCTTCCAATTTGGCTGCCCATGCTTGCTCGTCGTCGTTCTGGACATAGCCGAGCATTCCCGCGCGGGCCTCTTGGCTGGCGTAGTCGCTGCGCAGAAAACATCCCAGCCCCTCAGCACCAAGGTACCGCCTCGCACCAAACCTGCGTCCCAGCCGTTTGCATTCGAACCGGAACCGTGAACGGGGGGAGGTTTGGGACGATTCCATACGAATGTCCACGCGTTTTCGGTCTTTGCCTCGCCGCCGCTGCCTTCCGCGCCGCTTGGGCTCGCTTTCCGGCGGATCATCGCGCGCGGAATAGAACCTCATCCAGTCCTCGGCCGGATAGTCGAGAACGGCATCCATGGCGCAGGCAAGGTCGCCGGTGATGGCCGGCTCCTGATCGTGAGTGTGAGATTGCGGTCGCAAGCGATCGTACGCGAGCTTGATCAAATGGTGAACCTCGAAGACGAAGAGTGGGTCGTAGTCGTCGGCGTTCGACGACGCGCGGCTCGGCTGCTGCGAACGGCGTTCAATCACGTTCCGCTCCTGCACCTTCGAGGGTTTCCGCGATCACTTCGCGTGCGTCGAGCATCGCCTGGCTCTCGGTCCAATGAAAGCGCTGCATGGGCTTGAAGATGAAGGTTCGCGTCCCCTCGTAGATGCGGAGGTTGCGGTCGAAGTAGACCCACTGCGCGCGCTGTTGGCGGAGCCGCTGCCGCGTGCGTTCCAGCTCGCGCGCGGTGCGGTCGTCCGCCCGGGCAACGGGCACACCGCGGGCCGCCTTACCGGCGGCCACCAAGTCGATGGCCACCATTCCCGAAAGCTCATCATACACGACCGCCACGTCGTGGCGCTTGGGCAACCGGCCGCCGAGGAAGGCATCGAGTTCCGCCTTCAGCCGCCGGGCATACCCGCGCAGTTCCGGTTCCGTGGGCCTGCGCACGGCCGGCTCGCCGGTCCGCCCGTCGTTGAGTTCCAGACGAATATGGACCAGGTCGTGGATCAACGCCCGTTCGCCCTCCGTGAGGGCTAGCGAATCGGCGACCATCGCGTTGAGTTCGTCGATGAGGGGCAACAAGCGGTCTTCGTCCTCGGGGTCGAACTGCAGACGGGGCTGACTATAATCAGAGGCTCCGTGCTTGCGAACATCTTTCATCCTGATGGGCTGAGTCTGGGCAAGCCGAGCGTGAAGATCGGTCCACGTCTTGAGTTGGCTGCGCGTCAGGTCGGCGATGCCGATGGGCATCTGACGCAAGGCGCGTAATGTCGCGCGTCCTCGCTGTACCCCGAACTGAGTGGACGTGAGGAACTGATGGTAAAACGCGAAGTCGGAACTGAGGTACAACGACAGCGCTTTGAGGAAGTCCGTGTCATCGGTCGCGCTACCGATGCCGATCTGGCGACCCCATACCACTAGGTATTCATCGCTGTAGACAGAAAAGGTTCTTGCCGCACTGACGATGACGTGCGGCGGCCGGCAGACGGCCAGTGGCAGACTTCCGCGCCCTTTGCGGACATACGTCAATTCCGGATCGATAGGCACAATGGTCTTCGCCGGAATGGAGAACACGTGCCGTAATCCCTTCAGCAGTTTCTTATCGAGCTTCACCCGATTGGGGATTGGCCCCACGGGCTCGACTTCCTCGTCATTCTCAGACTTGGGAGGCTTGCGAAGCTGGAGGCCCTCCGATACCGCGAGGACGTTTTCGCGCTCCAATTCCCGCAAGCATGGGAAGTTGCGGCTGAGTTTGCCAAGCAAGCCGGCATCCATCGCCGAGCCCCACGTGGCCAGCTTCCACGGCAGGCCGCTGCCGTTTGTCACATGCGTGGTGGGAATGTCGCGAATCTCGCTCGCGTTAATGACGATGCTCCACGACTCGTTGCGAGTGCGCTCCCGCACGGGCCGGGTGGGCTCCTGGTTGGCCACCAGCGGGTTGTAGGTTCGCACGATCTCGTCTTCGTCCACGGGGGCATTCGCGTCCGGCCGCGGCCGATAGAAGAACGCGGCGCCGGGAACTCGGAATCGCCCGGCCGAGAGAACTTCGGCAAGGTTCGCGAAGTTGACGACGGTATGCACTTTCATCTCGCGAAAGAAAGCCCTTCGGAAATCCTTCCCCCGATCCTCGAACAACGTCATGGCGGGTAGGAACAGGGCGGCTTCGCCGTCCGACGTCAGATACTTGCCTGCCTCCCAGGCGAACGCCCGGGCTGCCTGATTGCTGCCAACCGGGAACGCCTTCCGGTGTTTCTGCATCCATGTCCACAGCGCCTTTTCCTCCGGGCGCAGTTGCTTAAGCGTGAGCCCTTTCCAAGGCGGGTTGCCGACAACCCAATCGAACTTCGACTGCAAAACTTCCTGCCGGCCCGTCGCCTCCCCGAAGAAGTCAAGGCAGAAGATGTTTTCGTTCCGCAGCTTGGGAAGCTTGAAGCCGTTTCGTGCGCCTTCCAAGTCCGGGGGATCGACGTAGTCGAGCAACGCAAGGACGAGGCTCAATTCGGCGATGTTGCACGCGTCCGCCTCGCAGTCGACGCCGAAGATGCTCGTCGTCAACAGTTTGCGGAGTTCGCCCGGTTTCGGATTGCTGCCAGGTGGAAACTCCTTCTCGATGAGCCGCCGGTAGCACTGGACCAGGAACGCCCCCGAGCCGCACGAAGGATCCAGCACCCGCATCCCCTTCGTGAGCGGCCGGCGCTCCTCCAATTCGGAAAGCATCAGGTTGATGACGGGAATGGGCGTGTAGTAGGCGCCGAGTTGCCGGCCCGCACTGTGTTCCCCGGCGGCGTCCGGCTTCTCGGCCGTCTTCGGCGCATGGAGGAACTGCTCGTAGACGACCGACAAGGTTTCGATGGGAATGTACGAGAAATCGTACGCCCTGAAATCCAGGCTCAGTTGCCGGTCGCCCACTTCCGACACCTCGTCGCCCTCGAATACGCCCGCGACACAGCGAAGTTGCTCCTGATCGAACGGGCAGTCCCGACCTAGATCCAAAGGGAAGACGGTTCCGTTCAGCCAATCGTCGAGCCGCTTGACAACCGCGTCAACGCCCTGAAGCGTAGCTTGGCTGCCGAAGATGGACGCCGGCTCGATCTTCCACCGCTGAAGCTTCTTCGGCGACAGAATCCCGCGGTCGCGCAGGTAGTGCAGGTAGACGTATTTGCCGATCAGTGCGTGGGAAGGTGCTTTGTCCACGCCTTGGCGCTGGAGCCAATGATCGAGAGTGCGCAAGTTGCCGAGAAGCCGCCAATTGACGCGCGTGCCCGGCGTAATGTCTCGCCCCCGGTTGCGCCAGAGGGAGCCGTTGTCGATCGATTCGGCAGAGAAATCGCCGAGAACGTCGCCCAGCCCATTGAAATCGGTCAGCGTCCCGAGCACGCCTTCCAGGGTTCCTTGCTCCGCACGCACGTGGCGGAAACCGGAGTAGAGCCGGATTCCCGCTCGAGTGTGGACAATTAAGAACGGTACGACATCTTGATTCCACACGAGGCGGTGGATTTCGTCGGCCTTCTGCAGCGTGGGAGCGCGGCAGACATAAACGACCGGAACGACGGCCTCCGCTGCCGCCTCCGACGGCCGGAGCACATAAACCCCCTGCAATCCCGCGCCGGCGCGCGCACGCCGAAATATGTGGCCAAAATCCGGAGTCTTCTGGAAAACCGCCTGCCGGCGACCCAAAAAATTAGGGGAATCAGTGTAGCCCAGACGACGGGTTAGATCGGAAACTTGCATGGGTCGCGCTGCTTTCCGAGGGCTCCTAGCGAAAAACCATGCTGATTCCTATACAAGTGAACAGTAGCTGTCAACCCCAGCCCTCACCGACGCAGTCTAAGCGGCTGGTGACAAACAGCTCAACACGATCGTACCAAGCTTCGAGCAAGCAAGCAATGCCACCGCAAGTGGCGCGAGGGGCGTCGTTTGACCAGAAATGTCATCTGCGATAGCATGGAATTGTACCAACCCGTCATGCTTCCGGGCCAAAGCCGCAACCGGAGATGCCCTCAAAGAGGAGTAGCTCGTGCAAACGTTTCCCTCTGCAGCGGTAGTCCTGGTTGTCCTCATCGCCCCAGGGATGGCTGACGAGGGTGTTTCCGCTCAAGCCGAACGGCAAGCGGACATCCGCCGCGCGCTGCTCGACTACCGGACGGCGCGGAACCACATCGAACGGCGCGTGCGGGCCATTCAGGCCATGGTGGAACTGGGGCCGGACGGCGTCGAGGCCGCCGCCGAGTTCCTCGAAAGCGAACTCCAGCGGCTGGGCCGACCCGTGGCCGATCCGCCTCCCACCGCGAGGCTCGACCAGCGAATCGAGCAACTGCGCCGGGGGCTGGCCGGCCTGCGGGCCGCCCCCGAACTGAGCCGAGAGCAGCTCCAGGCGATCGGCCTGCCCGCACTCGACGAATTGACCGTGCTTTGGCGACGGCGCGAGGCCATGTTCGATGCCCATTACCGGAAGCTCCGCCGGGCGCGGGAACAAATCGGACAGTTCATCGACTTCGTGCGCCAGTTCCAAGCCGAGGCGGGCAGCCGCGCCCTGCCGGCCGCGGACTACGTGCAAAAGGCGGAGGAGTTGCTGGCGCGCGCCTCGAAGCCGGAGGATCCCGAGGCCCGCCGCATTCTGGAAGAAAACGCCCAGCGGGCGCCGCGGCTCGATCGGCGTGAGGTGGCCGGCATGGAGGCACTGAACGCCATGCGGATGATGTGCGGCCTCCGCCCCCTGCTGTACGACGCCAACTTGTGCGACGCCGCCCGAGGCCATAGCGCCGACATGGAAGCCCACGGCTTCTTCAGCCACGATTCGCCCGTGCCGGGTAAGGCGAGCCCCTGGGACCGGGCGAAGCTGGCCGGCACGACCGCCTCGGGCGAGAACATCTACCGGGGCAGCGGCTCGCCGGCCGACGCCCTGCGGGCCTGGTTCCTCAGCCCGGGGCACCACAAGAACATGCTCAGCGAATCGAACACCCGGCAGGGCCTCGGCCGCGTCGGCCGGCACTGGACCCAGTTGTTCGGGCGTTAGCGCGCACGGGGCCGGCCGGAGGGTCCCGGACCGGAGCGGTTGTACTTGCAGCGGCACGGCAACCGGGTGCAGTACCAGAACGTGTGGGCGATGGAAAAGTAGCGCCGCGCCCGCACACTCCGGTCAAGTGCTTCCGCCGCCCGGCATGAGGGCGACCGCATTGCGGCGACCGTACGCGTCCACGGGCCGGCCGGGAACCTGTCCTCCCACCGGCCGAAGGGGACAGTCCCCGGGGAACGGTTACCGGCGACCGTGGCGCTACTCGATGAGCATTCCGGCAATGGCGGCCGTCATGAAGGTGGCCAGGGCGCCGCCGATGAGCGAGCGGAACCCGAGCGCGGCGAACTCGCCCCGCCGCTCCGGCGCCAGGCCCCCAATGCCGCCAATCATGACGGCAATCGAGCCGAAATTGGCGAACCCGCACAAGGCGTACGTGGCAATGGTGAACGAGCGCGGCGAGAGGGCATCGGCCACCTCCGGACTGTTCAGGCTCTGGTAGGCGATGAACTCGTTGAAGATGACCTTTTCGCCCAGCAGCCGGCCTACCGTGGGGGCGTCGGTCCAGGCGACGCCCATCAGCCAGGCCAGCGGGGCGCCGAGCCAGCCGAGGATCCGTTGCATGGTAAGCGGCTCACCGGCCAGGGCCGGGAATGCGGAAAGGCCCCAGTTGAGCATGTGGACGATGGCGATGAATGCAATGAGCATAGCCAGAATGTTCAGGGCCAGCTTCAGTCCCTCGCCGGCGCCGCGGCAGGCGGCTTCCAGCACGTTGGCGTCCTCGCGGGGAACCTCGATGCGCACCACGCCCTTGGTGGGCGATACGTCGCGCTCCGGCACCATGATCTTGGCCACCACCAGCGCCGCCGGCGCCGACATCAGCGACGCGACCGCCAGGTGCCCGGCGTCGGCGCCCATCGCCGCGTAGGCCGCCATGACGCCGCCGGCCACCGTGGCCATGCCGCCGGTCATCATGGCCATCAGTTCGCTACGGGTCATCGTGGGAAGGTACGGCCGGATGGTCAACGGGGCCGTGGTCATCCCGATGAACACGTTGGCCGACGTGCACAGCGACTCGGAGCCCGAGGTGTCCATCACCCACACCATGAGCCGCGCCATCGCCTTCACCACCCCCTGCAACACGCCCAGGTGGAACAGCATCGCGGTGAGCGACGAGAAGAAGATGACCGTGGGCAGCACCGTCACGGCGAAAGGCGGGCCGTGAGGAAAGTATTCGGGATTCCAGAAGAACGCGCCGAAGACGAACTTCGCCCCTTCATCGGAGCATTGAATCAGATTGGTGATGAACACGCGGACCGCCCTGAACGCCTGCTGCCCCGGCGGGCTCCACAGCAGCAGCACGCCCAGGGCCACCTGCAAGAGCAACCCGCTGATGATCAGCCGCCAGTTCATCGCCCTCCGGTTCTCCGAGCACAGCCACGCCAACAACAGCATGGCAAGCAGGCCGGCGAAACTGACGAGTCGGTGGGGCATTTGGAGTTGGGAGTTGGGAGTTGGGAGTTGGGAGTTGGGAGTTGGGAGTTGGGAGTTGGGAGTTGGGAGTTGGGAGTTGGGAGTTGGGAGTTGGGAGTTGGG
>PWXP01000206.1 GCA_003561895.1 Planctomycetaceae bacterium
AAAGATTTTGAGGCTTCCAGCCTGTCGGTGCAGAAGATTTCGAGGCTTTCAGTCTGTCGTGGCAAAAGACAGGCTGGAAGCCTATCCCATAAGGCGAGGCAGTACCCACCGGTGCATTGGCGCGCCGCATCGCAATCCATGGAAACGGAGCCCCAGGCATGACCCGTCCGTTCGCCAATACGGTCATTCGCGCGTCGGCCGGCACCGGCAAGACGTTCCAACTCAGCAACCGGTTCATCGGGCTGGCCGCAGCCGGCGAACCGCTCGACACCATCCTGGCCAGTACGTTCACCCGCAAGGCGGCGGGCGAAATTCTCGACCGCGTGCTCACCCGGCTGGCCGCCGCCGCGCTCGACGCCGGAAAGCTGGCCGAATTGAAAGAGCACGTTGAAGGCGGTCGGCTGACCCGAAAGAAATCGCTCGAGCTTGTCGCCGCCGTGGTCCGCCGCCTGCACCGGGTGCGGGTGGGCACGCTCGACAGCTTCTTCGTGCAAATTGCCCAGGCCTTCGGACTCGAACTGGGGCTGCCGCCCGGCTGGCAGATCGTCGACGAAATGGACGACGCGGCCATGAAGCAGGAAGCGGTCCGCCGGATCGTCGCCCAGGAAGCAACCGGCGATGCGGTGGAGTTGATGCACCTACTGCACAAAGGCGAGGCGGCACGCTCGGTGGCCGAGGAGATCAGCGGGCTTGTGAACGAACTGTACGGCGCTTACGTCGACGCGCCGAAACCCGCCTGGCGGGCCTTGCCGCGCTTCAAGCCGCTCGCGTCCCACGAGCTTCAGGCGGCCATCGACGCCGTGGCCGCCGCCGACCTGAGCGAGAATAAGCGCCTGGGCAAAGCCCGCAACGCCGACCTCGACCGTGCGGCAGCCGGAAACTGGGACGCCTTTCTGACCACGGGCCTGCCGCCGAAGCTCCTCGCCGGCGATCCCTTTTACGGTAAGCCGATTCCGGACGATATTGCCGCCCTCTACCGGCCGCTCATCGACCACGCGAAGGCCGAACTGCTCGGCCGGATTGCGAACCAGACCGAGGGCACGCGGCGGCTGCTGGGCCGTTTCGACGACGTGTATCGAGGGCTGAAGTTCGCCCGCCAGGCGGTCCGGTTCGACGACGTGACACGCCTGCTGGCCGATTTCGACCTCGCCGGGCGGCTCGACGAGGTGGTGTACCGACTCGACGCGCCGGTGGCCCACCTGCTGTTGGACGAGTTTCAAGACACCTCGCCGCCGCAATGGCGGGTGCTGCGCCCGTTTGCCCGGGTGAGCGTGGGCGGCCCGCGGCGGTCGTTCTTCTGCGTGGGCGACGTGAAGCAGGCCATCTACGGTTGGCGGGGCGGGGTGGCCGAGATTTTCGATACGCTCAATGATGAGCTGCCCGAACTGGCCGCCGGCGAACTCACGCGCAGCTTCCGCTCGTCGCCGGTGATCATCGACGTGGTCAACCGGGTGTTCCGCGATATTGAAACCAACGGCGCCCTGCGGAACGCCCCGGAGGCCGCCCGGGCGTGGGGCCGGCGCTTCACGGAACATTCGACCGCCCGCGAGGCCCTGCCCGGCTACTGCCGCATCGCCGCGGCCCCGCGGGCGCCGGAGGGGCAGCCGCAGGGGAACACGACGCTCGACCACGCCGCCGCGGTGGTCAAGCGGCTGCACGAGGAGGCCCCCGGCTGCTCCATCGGCGTGCTGGTGCGGCGGAACGCGTCGGTTGCCCGGTTGATCTACCGCCTGCGCCGGGACGGCGTCGACGCCAGTGAGGAGGGCGGCAACCCCCTGACCGATTCGCCCGCCGTGCAGCTCGTGCTCTCGCTGTTGCGGCTGGTGGACCATCCGGGCGATACGGTGGCGGGCTTCCACGTGGCCGGCTCGCCGCTGGGCGCGGCGCTCGGGTTCACCGACCACACCGACCGGCCGGCGGTCCTGCGCCTCGCCGGCGCCATTCGCCGCCGCTTGATGGACGCCGGCTACGGCCCGGTGCTGTACGGCTGGGCGGAGCGGCTGGCCGAACACTCCGACGCCCGCGACCTCAGCCGCCTCGTGCAGCTTGTCGAGTTGGGCTACGGATACGAGCCGGCCGCCACCACGCGCACCGACGCGTTCGTGGCGATGGTCGAGCAGCGGCGGGTCGAGTCGCCCACCGCGGCGCCGGTGCGCGTGATGAACTATCACCAGGTGAAGGGGCTCCAGTTCGACGTGGTCGTCCTGCCGGAACTCGACTTCTCGCTGCGTCCGGGCACGCCGTCGCTGGTGGTCGGCCGGCCGAAGCCGTCGGAGCCGATCGACCAGGTGTGCCGGTACGTGTCGAAGAACCTGCGCCCGCTGCTGCCCGAGCGCCTGGCGGCGGCGTTCGAGGCCGACGATCGGGTGAAGGTCGAGGAGGCGCTGTGCATCCTGTACGTGGCCCTGACACGGCCCATTCACGCCCTGTGGTGCGTCGTGGCGCCCTCGTCGGAGCGCGAGCGGAATGTTCCATCGACCGCGGCAGGCGTGCTTCGCATGGCGCTGACCGGCGGCGGCCGCATCGAACCGGAAACCACCGTCTTCGAGCACGGGCAGGCCGACTGGCATGGCCGGGCGCGGGCCGCGGGCATTTTGCGCGAGCCGGCTGCCCCGGCGGCGGCCGCCGCGGCCGAGCCGTTGGCCATCGAGTTGGCGCCGCCCCCCGAGCAGGCGCGGCGCGGTTTGGAGCGGGTGAGTCCCTCGGGGTTGGAAGGAGGGCATCACGTGAAGCTCGCCACGGCGATGAACGTCGAGGGCGGCCCGGCGCTGGACCGCGGCACCCTCGTACACGCCTGGTTCGAGCAAATCGAATGGCTCGACGACGGCCTGCCCGACGACGCGCAGCTCGACCGGCTCGCCCGGCGCTCGGCGCTCGGGCCGGCGGCCGTCGAACAGCTCAAGCGGGAGTTTCGCGCGGCGGTTGGCCGGCCGGAGGTCGCGGCCGCGCTGAGCCGGGCATACTACGAGCAGCCGGGCGACGGCACGTGCGCCGCCTGCGCCGGCCCGGATCTCGCCTCGCCGCACCACCGCGTGTGGCGCGAACGCCCCTTCGCCCTGTACGAGGACGGGGCGATCCTGGGCGGCACGATCGACCGGCTGACCGTGTTGTACGACGGCTCCCGGGTCGTCGGCGCCGACGTGCTCGACTTCAAGACCGACGCCCTCCCCCCCGGCGCCGCCGCCGCCCTGGCCGCCCGCGTGGACCACTACCGGCCCCAACTCGACGCCTACCGCCGCGCCGTCGCCCGCCAGTTCCGCCTCGATCTCAGCCGGGTTTCCGCCCGGCTGGCGTTCGTGGGCCTGGGCGTGGTGGTGGGGGTGTGATCGGTCGGATCGGTCCGTGGTGGGCCGTTCGATCTCGCCTCGCGCGGCGGAAAGATGTCTGGCAAGTGCAAGGGGGGGACTGCGCTTCCCCGCCGGGCTCGCCCGGTGGGTTGATGAGTGGCCGGCTACAATCGCCAGGCAGTCTGGAACACAGTTGCAGAGACACGGCTGCGTGGTATAATGGATTGGCCGGAGTCGCCCGTAATGCCTGAAGGAAGCCACGTCATGCCAAAGCTTGACTATCGAAACGGGGGAGACTGGGGTCAGAGCGCCGTTAGACGTTTGTGAAGCGCCTTTGCAAGGTGGTTGACGGTTGTTTTGACTTGGGCAGAGCCGTCTTCTATGCGAAGTCGTCCTGGGCACCGGTGTTGCAGCAGGCCGCGCATCCTGGCGATGAACCCCTTCGAGCCCACCAGCAGGGAACCTGCCGCACCGGCAAACGGACACGTGCGCATGAGTACGAACGCATGGAGCCGCAGAACGATGCCTGCGTACATCGGAACACCGTAATGGTTTTACCTGGCGGCGCTCGCCAATTTCGACCTCGGTCGTACACGGTTCGCCAAACGCCAGTATGTTGCCGGGGCCTTGCGGCATCATGTCGCCATCCTTGAAAGACAGCAGCGCGCCAAATAGACTACGGTGCGCCCGCTCATGCTGGGTACGGCCTTCTACATATCCCCCACATTTCCATGCCCCTCATCCACCTCCGCGATGTCCATCTCCAGTTCACCGGACCCCCGCTGCTGGACGGCGCCGGGCTGACAATTGATCGCGGCGAACGCATCTGCCTCATCGGCCGAAACGGCGAGGGGAAAACGTCCCTGCTGCGCCTCGTCAATGGGCAAACTGAGCCCGACGGCGGTGAAATCGTCCGCGGGCAGGGCGTCGCCACGGCGATGGTCGAGCAGCAAGTGCCGGCCGACATGGCGGGCAGTATTTTCGACCTGGTGGCCGGCGGACTGGCCGAACAGGGCGAACTGCTGACCGAGTATCACCGCGTGAGCCGGCAGTTGGCCGAATGCGACGAGCCGGCGCTGCACGCGCAGCTCGACGAGCTGACCCACCGGCTCGAACTTGCCGGCGCGTGGCGCGTCGAGCAGCAGGTGGAAACGGCCCTCTCGCGCATGGGGCTCGACCCCGACGCCGAGGTGGCCCATCTTTCGGCCGGCATGAAGCGCCGCGCACTCTTGGCCCGGGCCCTGGTGCAACAACCCGACTTGCTGCTGTTGGACGAGCCGACCAACCACCTCGACATCGCCACCATCGAATGGCTCGAGGAGTTTCTGCTGCGGCACGTGGAAACGCTGCTGTTCGTCACGCACGATCGCCGGTTCCTGCGGCGGCTGGCCACGCGGGTATTGGACTTGGACCGGGGACGGCTCACCTCGTGGGCATGCGACTACGACACGTACGAAGCGCGCAAGGAGGCCGCCCTGGCCGCCGAGGCCGCCCAGCAGGCCGAGTTCGACCGCCGGCTCGCGCAGGAGGAGAAGTGGATCCGCTCGGGCATCCTCGCCCGGCGAACCCGCAACGAAGGCCGCGCCCGCCGCCTGTTGGCCATGCGCCGGCAGCGGCAGGAGCGGCGCGACCGGCCGGGCACCGCGCGAATGCAACTCCAGGAGGCCGAACGGTCGGGGCGGCTGGTGGCGGAACTCAAGGGGGTGTCGTTTGCCTACGACGACCGACCCATCGTGCGCGACCTTTCCACCGTGGTGATGCGGGGCGACCGGATCGGCGTCATTGGTCCCAACGGTGCGGGCAAGAGCACGCTGCTGCGGCTGATCCTGGGCGAACTGGCGCCCACCGCGGGCACCGTCCGCCACGGCACGAACTTGCAGGTGGCTTACTTCGACCAACTTCACGCACAGCTCGACCTGCAAGAGTCGGTGGTCGAGAACCTCTCGCACGGGAGCGACACGGTTTCGATCGGCGGCAGGAAGAAGCACGTGTACGGCTACCTGCAGGAGTTTCTGTTCACGCCCGACCGGGCCAAGAGCCCGGTGTGGCAGCTTTCCGGCGGCGAGCGGAATCGGCTGCTGCTGGCCCGGCTGCTGGCCCGGCCGTCGAACGTGCTGGTGATGGACGAGCCGACCAACGACCTCGACATCGAGACGCTCGACCTGCTCGAGGAACTGCTGTTGGACTACCCCGGCACCGTGCTGCTGGTCAGCCACGACCGCGAGTTCCTCAACAACGTCGTGACGAGCACGCTGGTGTTCGAGGGCGACGGCCGGGTGGGCGAGTACGCCGGCGGATACGACGACTGGCTTGCCCAGCGCAAGCCGCCCGCGGTGGAACCGCCCCCCGCCGAGAAGCCAAAGGCTGAGAAGCCGAAGGCCGAGAAGCCGAAGGCCGAGAAGCCGAAGGCCGAGAAGCCCCGGCCTCGGCCCGCCGCGCGGCAACTGAAGTACAAGGAGAAGCTGGAATTGGAGGCCCTGCCCGGGCGGATCGAGCAGCTCGAAGCCCGGCAGCGGCAACTCCACGCGGCGATGGCCGACCCGGACTTCTACCGGCAGGACCGGCCGCGCATCGTCGAAACGACCGCGGAACTCGAAGCGGTCGACCGGCAACTGGCCGAAGCTTTCGCGCGATGGGAAGAACTGGAGGCCTTGTAGGCAGAACCTGCACTTTAGGAGATCTTTGTGAACCTGAGTGAAATTGGTCTTGCGTAAAAGGGCGGCTCTCCCGATGCTTCTGTTTTTCCCGTAAGGAAGCACCAAATCAGGAGAGCCACCGATGGCCA
>PWXP01000640.1 GCA_003561895.1 Planctomycetaceae bacterium
TGGCCCAATGCATCATCTACCATCGGACACTTGCTCCACCTCCAGGGGGAGCATGATAGCACGTTTTGTTAGGGCTTCTTATACGCTCTCGGCCCCGCCGCCAGCCGACGAAATGGCCCCATTTTAGTTTCCCCAGAGATCAGGATGCCTGAGCCTACGGCTTTCGGACTGCCGAAGCCCTCGAAATCGCTTTGTACCACCAACTCGGAGACCTCCCCGAGCCAGAATTCACCCACGAATTCTGGTGACGAGGCAACTTTTTTGAGTCAAGCCCATTACGCGAAAGACGGGTATCACCTTTCTGGAAAAGGAATTACGCAAGTTCAAGTGCCATTCGACTCCCGATCCCCTTACACGCGCGGCTTAGTTATCCGACCTGTTCACGGCCAGCAGGGCAATGGGAAACTCGGCAAGCACGCAGCCCAGCGGGATGGCGGGAGCGTCGCCGGGCCAGGACCCGCCGGTGAAAATGTTGTGCAGGGGCGCCCGGAGCGACTCGGGGAGGACCACGCGCGTATCTTCCCAAATGGAGTCGCCCAACGGCGGTGGCCCCTTGCCGTCCTCCGGCCGCGGCGCTAGTTGGGCCAACAGGCGCGGCACGATGACCACCGCCGCCTGCTCCTGCCCGCCTTCATGCGCCGGCAGCCGCCGGGCGAACGCGCACACGTGGTTCGCCTTCGCGCCCTCCACGCGCAGCGGTTCATAATTGGCCGCTTCAAACAGCCGGGCATGGGCGCGGCGGAACTGGAGCGTGCGCCAGGTGACGAACAGCTTCAACCGCGCGTCGCGGGGCGACGCGCCCAGTTCCCGCGCCAATCGGCCCAGCCTCTCGCTGTCGGCGGCCAAGCCTTCGATTTCGCCCAGCAGCCACCGGCAGCGGTCGAAATCGACCGGGCGCCGGTTGTCGGGATCGACTAGGGGGAACGCCCACAACTCCTGGCCCTGGTAGATGTCGGGCACGCCGGGTACGGTGAGCTTCAGCAGCGTTTGCGACAGGGCCGTGTAGAGGCCCCAATCGACCGTCTGCTCGTGGAACTCCCGCAGCGCGGGCAGGAAGCGGTTGTTCGGTTCGTTGCGGAGCACGTCGCGCACGAACCGGGCGACGGCCTCGTCGTAGTGGGGGTCGGGCGAAATCCAGCTTGTGCGCAGCTTGGCCTCGTGGGTGGCTTTTTCCATGTACCGCACCACCCGGTCGACCATCTGCTCGTGCTCGTCCGCGCCGGGCGGGTCGAGCGGCCATATCCCGTAAACAATTTGGTAGAACAGATACTCATCGTTGCGGATGGGCGCCGGCCGCCCGTCCACCTCGCGGCGGAAGCGCCGGTTGATCCGCGCCCAACGGGTCACGTTCGCCCGCCACCAGTGCGGAATTTCCGAGAGGACGTTGATGCGGGCGCGCACGTCCTCGCTGCGCTTCGTGTCGTGCGTGGACGTGCCGACCATCGAGCCCGGATGGCGGCCATGCCGCTGCCAATTGTCGGCGTGGAAGTCGTCGACCGAAACGGCGGCCCGGGCGGGCTCGCCGCCCACCTCATTGGCCGAGGCCAGCGGATAGTAGCGATAGAACGCCGTGTCTTCCACGCCCTTGGCCATCACGGGGCTGGTCACCTGTTGAAAGCGGCCGACGAAGAACGCGCGCTGCCGCCGGGTGGCGTCGTCGAGGCGGGGCGGCTGCTCCAGCAGCAGCACGTCGCGCACGAAGTCGAACTCGGCGGCGTCCATGGCCGGGTTGCGCCGTTTGGCCCGGGCCACCGCCCGGCCGATCACTTCCCGATCGCGGTCGCTGACAACGCCGCCTCCGATATACGTGCGATAGACCGGGAAGAAGGCCAAAATTTCGCGCAGCACCCGCCGCAGGGAATGGAGGGTGAAGTCGCGGAACAACCGGTGCCGCTCCGAGATGCGGTTGAGCCGGTGGGCGAGCAGGTGCAACTCGCTGGCCATCGCCACCCGCAGGATCAGCAGCTTGCACTGGTAGGCCACCTCGTGGAAGTCGACCGGCTCGCTGGTGAAGCGGCGATAGATCGTGCGTAACGCGTGCCGCCCGGCCGGGTCGACGAACAGCCCGTTCACCGAATTGAGGAAATCGTAGCCCGTTGTGCCGGCCACCGGCCACTCCGGCGGCAGGGGCTCCTCGGGCCCGAGGATCTTCTCGACCAGCACGTACAGGGGCAGCGCTTCGCCCCAGGGCGGACCGTTGCCGGTCGCCTGCTTGCCCAACTCCGACCACAGCACCTCCACGATGGCCGGCTCGGCGTCTTCCCACGTCAGGCCGGCACGGCCGCCGGGCTCGCCGGGGGCCGGTTCTCCTGCCGCCGGGCTCGGGGGCGCCCGCCGTTCGAACTCGCGCCGCGCCAGCGCCCGGATGTATCCCCGCTGCAAACGCCACAGGTATTCGAGCGGATCGAACAGCCCGTCCACATGGTCGATGCGCAGCCCGTCGAGCTTTCCCCCGGCCAGCAGCTCGAACACTAGCGCGTGGCTCTCCTCAAAAACCTTTTCCTCCTCCATGCACACCGACGCCAACTCGTTGATGTCGAAAAAGCGGCGGTAGTTGATCTCGTCGGAAGCCGCCTTCCAGTGCGACAGGCGGTAGGCCTGGGCGTTGAGCAGCCGTTCGAGGCGGTCGAAACTGGAAGGGACGCCGGGCGTGCCGTTCAGTTCCGCGACGTTGGTGTGGATGAACTCGGCGATCGGCGGCGAGGTTGCCGCCAGGTCGGCGATGCGGCCCTTGATAACCGCCTTTTCGCGCTGCCGCTCGCGGACGGCCTCGGGGTCGGTGTCGCTTCGGGCGGGCAGGTGCTGGGTGGCGGTGACGATGCTCTCCAGTTCCCGCAGGTCCTCCGAGTCGGCCGGCAGGGTTTCCCGGAATTCATCGAGGTTCAACGTGAGGATTTCGCCGTAGGTGCCCGGGTCGATCGGCAGCGCCCGCCCGTAGTAATCTACGGCGAACCCCCCCTCGCGGTAGCCCAGCTTCAGTTCGCCGGACTCCAGCGCCTCGCCGAACTGCCGCCCGAGGACCGGGAAGAGCACCTTGCCGCGCAGCTCTTCCTTGACGGGCGTCCAGTCGATGTCGAAGAAATCGGCATACGGGGAACTGGGGCCGTTCTCCAGCACGTTGGTCCACCAGGGATTCTCGCCCGGCGCCGCGCTCATGTGGTTGGGCACCACGTCGAGAATCTGCCCCATGCCGTGCTCGCAGAGCGCGGCCACGAAGGCCTCGAAATCGTCTTCCGTGCCCAATGCGGGGTCGAGCCGGGTGTAATCGACAATGGCGTAGCCGTGCGCGCCGCCGGCCTTGGCCTTCAAGTAGGGCGATGCATATATGTGGGTAATCCCCAACCGGCTCAGGTAAGGCACCACTGCGGCCGCGTCGCGGAAGGTGAGGTGATCGCGGTGGAACTGGAGCCGGTAGGTGGCGCCCGGACAGGAAGTGCGTTCGGCCAGGGTCTTCCGGACCGCGGCCACTACCTCGGCATGCAGGGCACAAAGAGGGTTCATTTTATCGATTCCTTTCCTGTGGCATCCGTCTCACCCCAAACGACCAACTCGAACGGCAACACCGCATCGACCGGCCGGCGCAGGTCGCGCGCCCCGCCGTACGCGGCGGCCTCGGTGCTCAACAGGCACGTCCGCCCGCCGGGTACCGCCGTGGGCGGGCTCGTGCCGCGGTCGCTCAGGTTCGCCCACGCCACAAGGCCGCGCTCCCCGCCCCGCTCGACCACCAAGACGGCCGGGCCCTCGTCGTGGGAGGTGCAGGAACGGACTTGCCGCTGAAGTGGCGAGTGGGCATGTTGGAGTTCACGCTTTAGCGTGCGGGTTACGGGTATAGTTTCTTCGCACGCTAAAGCGTGAACTCCAACGAGGCGACCACCGTGGCCGCTGCAAGTCGGCTCCTGCACCTCGTCGTGGCCCGCGTCCGCGCCGGGCCTCACTACCCGTGCCGTGGTCCGGGTTCGGTCCATCAGCCCCGGCCACCTCCGCCGCGCCGCCAGCAAATCGGCATAAAGCCGGCGCAGCTTCGCATGGAACGTCCCTTCCGGCCACTGCCATGCGAGCTTTGCGGAATCGAACGTGGCCGGGTCTTGCGGATCGGGAATCTGTTCGCCCCACTCGAACTCCATCGCGGCGAACTCCTCGCGCCGGCCGCGGCGCACCGCCTCGATCAGGTCTTCGTCGATAAACGAGCAGAAGAACGGGAACGGCCGCCGCTCGCCGTACTCCTCGCCCATAAACAACAGCGGTACGCAGGGCGAGAGGAGGAGCAAACCGCACGCCAATCGCTGCGCTCCCTCCGGCAAGTAGGTGGCCGAACGGTCGCCCAAGGCCCGGTTGCCCACCTGGTCGTGGTTGTGAACGCACACGACGAACTTTGTCCGGTCGCGGTCGCGCACCGGGCTGCCGTGCCGGCGGCGGCGGAAGGGACTGTAGCAGCCGTCGTACACGAACACCCGATCCAGCGCCTTCGCCAGGTGCTCCGGGCGGCCGTAGTCGCGGTAATAGCCCTCCCGGTTCCCCGTCAGCAGCGCCCGAACGCTGTGGTGGAAGTCGTCGCTCCACATGCCGTCCAGCCCATAGCCGTTCCGCTCGGGCGGGTCAATCAGCCGCACGTCGTTCTGGTTCGTTTCGGCAATGACGTGGACCGTTCGGCCCTGCCGGCGGGCAATCTCTTGCACCCCGTCTTGCAGCTCGGCCAGGATGTGCCGGGCGCCGAAATCGTAAATGGCGTGCACTGCATCCAGCCGCAGGCCGTCGACGTGAAAGTCGCGGACCCACATGCGGGCGTTCTCGACGGCGAACCGGCGGACGGGGTCGCTCTCCGGCCCGTCGAAGTTCACCGCATCGCCCCAGGGCGTGTGGTAGCGGTCGGTAAAGTACGGGCCGAACTGCGCCAGGTAGCACCCCTCCGGGCCGAAGTGGTTGTACACCACGTCGAGCAGCACGGCCATGCCTTCGTGGTGGGCGGCGTCGACCAGCCGCTGCAGCGCCCGAGGCCCGCCGTAGCTGTTCTGCACGGCGTAGGGATACACGCCGTCGTAGCCCCAGTTCCGCCTGCCGGGAAACTGCCCGACGGGCATGATCTCGCCCGCCGTCACGCCCAGTTCCTTCAGTTGCCCCAGCCGCGGCACCACGGCGTCGAACGTCCCCTCCGGCGTGAACGTACCCACGTGCAGCTCGTAAACGACCAGCTCGTCGCGCGGCACGCCGGTCCAGCCGGCATCGGACCATGGGTAGTCCTCCGGGAAGAACACGGCCGACGCTTCGTGCACCCCGTCGGGCTGCCATCGCGACGCCGGGTCGGGCAGGTCGCACGTTTCGCCCAGCCGGTACATGTAGCGCGCCCCCTCGGCGACGCCGCTCTCGCGGAGGCTAAAATACCCGTGCGGCTCGGCGTTCATCGGCCGCATGTCCCGCCGCCCTTCCCGCTCCCAAACCAAGCCCACCTGCTCCGCCTTCGGCGCCCACACGCGCCACTCGACCGACCCGCCGGCCTGCCGAATGGCCCCTTGCGGCAGGTGAAGGGGCTCGTGAAAGGGGGCATCAACGGAAGCATGATTGTGATTCATGGTCGATCCTTGCACATGGGGCGCCACGGTTCGTATGACCATCCCGAACGCGGCGGCCGTCCGGGAAAGAGCGCGCATCTTCATTGTCCGCCGGCATTGCGTTCCGTCAATGCCCCCCACGTCAATGCCCCCCTGGGATGCGCAGCGTAGTCGGTTCGGCTACTGGACCGCGCAACAGAAACGTAAGCGTTCATCGCCGATTTCCGCGGCCCGTTAATTCGATGAGTAAAACCACTCTTTCGGGCTATGTGTGCGTGAAGGTCAGCCGAGGGTTTTGCCGCCAGGGAATTCGGGGTTGGGCGTGGTCGAGGTGGGCCTCGCGTAGAATCGGATTGTGGCTGCGGCGATCGAAGCGTACAACGATCCGGCGGCCCGTTTCGACCTCCACCGTGCCAGGCGTTTCGACGAACTTGCGGTACAGCCGTTTGGGCTTCGCGCCGGCGAAGCCGTGAAGTTGATGAGCCAGCCGGCGGTAGCACCCGTTGGCCAGAACCGTCAACA
>PWXP01000072.1 GCA_003561895.1 Planctomycetaceae bacterium
AACCGAAGCACAAGAAATCGAAGAAATCGCAGCACGACAAACGCAAGCGACTGGACCGTCGGAATCGCAATCGCAGGAAGACCACCGAGGCCAAGGTGCCGTTGACCGGCGCGCTGCAGAAGGCGGTCGCCGTGCTGCAGGCAGTCATGGATCCCAGGATCGCCTTCCGCTTGGCGATCGTACAAGACGTTTCTGGCCACTTCCGAGTTGGTCAGCGGCGTGATTGGCGCCGTGCGTTTCCCGCGAAATGCTGCACGAAAAATTCCTGGCCGGTCTGCCCCGCATCCCAAACAACCGCGAATTTCAAAGGCTCTTTGAAGCCCTGGTGGCACTTGCCCTGTGATCGCCTAAAGTGCAGTTTAAAATTCCTCGGGGGATATGATGGAAAGCACAGATCACCATCATGGCGGGGCGTGAGGGGCGTCCGCGCTTGCCCATCGGCCCCTTCTACGTGAAGGACCGCAAGATGCTGGGCTTTGCCATGTTTAACGCGCCGTCCGCCGTCCAACGCAAGTGCGCCGCCGAGATCAACCGGTGGATGGCCCGCGGCCGGCTGCGCCCGGTGATCGACCGCGTCCTGCCGCTGGCGCAGGCAGCCGAGGCCCACCGGTTGCAGGAAGAAAGCACCCTGGGGCCGTTCCGGCACGCTGGCCGGCAAGATCGTGCCGGTGCCGTAAGGCGGTCACCCCACTTCAATCTTCTCGATCCGAACGCGCGTGTGGAGTTGCCGGTGGCCGGTCTTTCGGCGCGAGTTCTTTCGGCGCCGCAGTTTGCCGACGCTGAGCTTCGGGCCCTGCTCCGCTTGGAGCACCTCACCGGTCACTCGGGCGGTCTGGAGGAGGGGCTGCCCAACGGCGAGCCCCTCATCGTTGCGGTAGGCGAGTACCCGGTCGAACTGGATCGGCTCGCCGGCCGACACTTCACGGTAATCGAGGACCACCTCCTGGCCTTCTTCGACCCGGAATTGGCTCCCGCCATCTTCTATAATCGCGTACATGACACACCACGCAGGGTTGACTGATTCCAAGTTCCCGACATCCGAGAGTATCGAAACGTACTAGTATACCTGCCCGCACCGCCGCCTTCAAGGCGCTCCGGCCGGTTGGCTGTCGGCCGGTTGGCTCCGGCCGGTTGGCTGAAATAGGGCGAGTTTTTGACCCATTTCCTTGCACGGGCGGGCCAATAGAGGGAGACGCCGTGTGGGTTTGGGCGAGACCGGCCTGCGATGGGCCTGGAGATGACCGGCCGAAACAGTTACGTTGGGGGGGAGGCGGCGGGCGCCGGTGGGACCTCGCCACCGTCTTCGCCCTCGATGTAGCGGTACTCCTCGACGATGTTCAGGGCATGATTGCCGATGCGTTCCATCTGTACGCCGATGTCGATATTCAGCAATTCGGCCTCGATGTCGCCGTTTTCCCGCATACGCGAGGTGGCCTTTCGCCGCAGCGACTTGCGCATCCGGTCGGTATGTTCCTCCAGACGCTGGGCGTGCTCGAGGTCGGCGTCGGTCACCCGGCGGAACAAGTGCGTGCGGTAGAAGGCGATGAATTCCTGGATCGTATGGGCGAATTCCAGCAGGCGGGCGTTCGCGTCGGGATCGAACTCCTTGGCGGAACGGTATTTCTTACGGACCAGCTTCACCAGCCGGCTGATGCAGTCGGCCACCTGTTCCATCTCGGAAACGACCTGCAACATGGCGGCCACCGATTGGGCATGGCCTTCGTCCAACCGGTGCGTGGAGCTGCGGACCAGGTAGGTCGTGATGTCGGAAAGCATTTCGTCGGTCAGGCGTTCCATGGCGCGCAGCTCCTCGACATCCGTGGAGCGATCCTCCTCCGGGTGCTCGAAGATGTTGACGAAGCGGTCCATCATTTCCTGGTTCAACCCGGCCATGCGCCGGATGGCGCTCTCGGCCTCCGGCAGATTCAGTTCTCCCACGTCGACGATGCCTTGGGAAATGAACCGCAGGCGTTCGGGGACGAATTCGCCCTCTTGGGGGTCCTTCACCCACCGCGTTACAATCGTTGCCAGCAAAGGGGTGAATCCGATCAACAGGGCGCTGTTGCAGAAATTGAACAGCGTATGGAACAAGGCCAGGGCGATGGCCAGATCGCCGCCCAACTCGTTGTTGCGAAACGCTTCCGGCAGGCGGGCGGCCAGCCACTCAGTGAACCCCGCAAAGAACGGAAAGACCGCCAGCATCCATGCCACCCCGATGACGTTGAACACCAGGTGGGCGCGGGCGGTCCGTTTCGCGTTGGCGTGGGCTCCCAGCGAGGCCAGCCATGCGGTCACCGTGGTGCCAATGTTTTCGCCCAGCACGATGGCTGCCGACATGTTGAAATCGATCCAGCCGTTGATGGCCAGGGTGATGGTGACGGCCATCGCCGCCGAGGACGACTGGAGGCCCACCGTCAGGACGGCTCCGAACACGATAAACAGCACGAGGGAGAAGAACCCATAGCCGCCCAGCGCGGTCACGAGTTGCTGGACGCGGGTGGCGAACTCGGGGTTGGTTTCCATGGCCTGATGGATGTCGGGCACGGCCGCCCGGAGCAGCGACAGACCCAGGAATACGAGGCCGAAGCCCACCAGCGATTCCCCCAGGCTGCGGGGTTTCCCCCTGCCGATAAAAAGCATGGGAATACCCAACCCAATCAGGGGGAGGGCGATTTCGCCCAGGTCGAACTTCGGCACGAAGGCAATGATCCACGCCGTCAGGGTGGTTCCCAGATTGGCGCCCATGATCACACCGATTGCCTCGCGCAGGGTGAGCAGGCCGGCGTTGACGAAACTCACGGTAATGACCGTGGTGACCGAACTCGACTGCATCAGGCAGGTGGTGGAGAACCCGGTGAACAGCGCGGCGAAGCGGTTCTTGGTCATCGTGGCCATGACGTACCGCATGCGATCGCCGGCGGCCTTCTGGATGCCCTCGCTCATGACCTTCATCCCGAAGAGGAATACTCCGAGACTGCCCAGGATGGTCAGAAAGATCAACATATGAGCAAGCGCAAGGGGGGTATGGTACCCTCGCTAAAAAGGGAGGCGGAAGGGCCAGCAGGCACGTTTCGACACACGAAATGTCCTATAGGTTTACCCAGCGGCTCGCCCGCGGTCAAGGTATCCCGGCGGCAGCAAGCCCGTGGACTTGGCCGAGGGCATTGTTCAAGCGGCCGGGGATTTCCGGGCGAGCCGGGCGGGGATGGGAAGGTGGCCCGTGACGCCCCTTCCCGTGGCCCGTCGCATCGCGATACATGCGTGGCGTTCCGTCCCTTCTCGGCCGTCTTCCTGGTGTTCGCTGGTCATCCCGCCTCACGAATGCGCAAAGGGTAAAATCCGTCGAAGACCGGCGCTCCTCCGATCTCAAGAAGTCCGATATGCCGGAACAGGGCGAAATCGTGAATGCTGTTTGAAAAGTACGGCTCGTCTTCTTCACCGTAGGGCGACTCGAGAACAACCCTCACCTCAAACGACTCCTGGCGTCGATAGCTCAGGTGAATGTCTTTCACGGCCATCCCTTGAATAATCCGCCACACCATCAATAGCATTGCGGGGGTGCGTGTGCCTCCTAATGCCTGGAAAAACCCGCGCACCCGCAACGGATTGCGATGGTACTCGCCGCACAGTGCCGCTTCTGAGAGATCGGGCGCATCGGTGCCCAACCGGTTTTGCGCTTCACGCTGGACCGCCTCGAGCGTGCGTTGGATATGCGGCAACGCCTCCTCGGGGGGTGCGAACAGGTCGATCAACCACTCTTCGCCGGATTGGCGGATGACCGACTCGAGAGTTGAGGACGGAGCATTCATCATGCTGCCTCCCGTTGGGCTGGGATGTGGTGGATCTCGTCCTGAAGCCCCGACTCGATCGCCGCGATGAGTTCGTGCATTGCGGCGTCCCTTTCGTCAATAACGAACCATCGGGTGTCATCGCCCCGCGTCGGACCTTTTGCACGAGAAAGGAAACCAGCGCCCGCTTCCGCTTCTTACCGCTCCTATCTTACGCGTATTATCGGACCTTTCGCATTCCCACGCAATAGTGGTCGGCCCCGACCGGGGACGGCTGGTGTGCGGCTTGGCCCCCCGGCGGCGCCGCCTACCGGCGGCCGCCCTTCGGCCTTGCGGCTTCGGCTTCAGTCCCCGGGTTGGGGAATCGCACTTCGCGGCCTTCGGCATCGAAGCACTCGACGACGAGGTGCTCCGGTGGAACGCCCTTCAGACCGGCAATTTGCACGTTCATCTGGCCTTCGGTTTCCAGGCGGGCGAGTTCGTGCCGCTTGTTGTTGTTGAGGTATCCGGCCACCTCGTCGGCCACGCTGATGACCGTCCGCGCGATCTGGGGCCGCTGGCCGGCAAGGATCAGCAGGCGGACCACCTCGAGGCCCATGCTTTCGGGCGTCTTGACCACGCCGGCGCCGCTGCACCAGGGGCAGTCGGCGTAGACGCTCCGCTTGAGGCTGGGGCGGATGCGCTGGCGGGTCATTTCGACGAGGCCGAAGGGGCTGGTGCGGAGGATCTTCGTGCGGGCCCGGTCGCGTTTCATCGCGTCGCGCAGCGCCCGCTCCACGCCACGGCGGTGCTTCTCCTTGCGCATGTCGATGAAATCGTTGACGATCACCCCGCCGAGGTCGCGCAGGCGGATTTGGCGGGCGATCTCCTTGGCGGCCAGCAGGTTCATCTGGTAGGCGCTCTCCTCGGCCGAATCGTCGGCGCGGAAGCTGCCACTGTTCACGTCGATGGCCACCAGAGCCTCGGTCTGGTCGATGACGATCGACCCGCCCGCTTTCAGCGGCACGGTGCGCCGGTAGATTCCGGCGATTTCCTCGTCCAGCCGGTACTTGTAGAACAGGGGGCCTTTCCCCTCGTAAAGCTGAAGGCGGTTGACGTACCGGGGCATGACCAGTTGGAGGAACTCCTTGGCCCGCTCGTAAGCCTGCGGCTCGTCAATGTAGATGGTGTCCAGTTCGCCGGTGAAGATGTCGCGGATAGTGCGGATGATCATGTCGCTCTCTTCGTAGATGGCGACCGGGGCCGGCATCTTCTTGATCCTCCGCACAATCACCTTCCAAAGACGCACCAGGTAGGCCATGTCGCGCGACAGTTCGCGTTTGCTCCGGTCGGTGCCGGCCGTGCGGACGATGAACCCCAGCCCCTTCGGCGGATTCAACTCCAGCAGGATCGAACGCAGCCGGCGGCGGACCTCGTCGTCCTCGATCTTGCGCGAGACGCCGATGCGTCCCAGGGCGGGCATGAGCACCAGGTAGCGGCCCGGAATGCTGATGTACGTCGACAGCGTCGGGCCCTTCGTACCCATCCCCTCCTTGATCACCTGCACCAGCACCTCGTCGCCGCGGCGGAGGATGTCCTGGATGGGCGGCTTGAAGCGAGGCCGGGCCCCGGGGCGACGGGGGCGGGCGCGGGCACGGGAGCGGGAGGCCTCGTCGACCGGCTCGTCGTCGGCGTCGTCGGAAGTTCGTTCGCGCCGGGCGCGGCGCTGCCCACCGCCCGGCTCGTGCATGTCGGCCGGGTCGTAGCCGCCCTGGCGAAAGTATTGCGGCTCGACGTCGCTGATGTGCAAAAACCCGTTGCGGCCGACGCCGAAATCGACGAAGGCCGCTTGGATGCTGGGCTCCAGATTGACGACGACCCCCTTGTAGATGTTCCCAACGTAGCTGTCCTGATTCGATCGTTCGATGTACAGTTCTTCGAGCATGCCGTCTTCAACGATGGCGATGCGGCATTCCTCCGGCTGGGAAACATTGATCAGCATTTCCTGCTTCATGTTCGTTCTTTCTTGTCCGGCGAGAGCGGCCGGCACGGAAACGATTCGCCCGGGACGCGGCCCGCGGAGCGCGCTGCGAGGGTTGGGCTTTTTGGGGGGCTCGCATCATCGGACCTCCACGGCGGTTCGCTCGACCCGGAGGCCTTCGCCGAGCAGGTCGGGCTGCCCCAGCGCGGCCAGCAGGTCGCGTGGCGAAGCGCCCCCACTCGGGGGCGCCAGGAGGCGCATCGAAAGCACGCCCTCGCACAACTCGAGGCGGTCCAGCAGCGGCCGAACATCGACCGCCGCCCGCCCACCCCGCCGTTCCACCCGGACCGACGCCAACGCCAGCAGACGCTCGACGCCTTCGGCCATGCCGTCACAGCGCTCCGGCGGCAGATGCACCCGGTAGCAGAAGGCCCGCGGGCGAGCTTTCGGAGTCCCCGGCGGCAGCACGTCGAGGCGGCGCAGGCGGAACCCCGGCGGCGAATGCCAAAGCAGCCGTTCGCGGAGCGCCTCTGCGGTTTGGGGGGCCGAAAGCTCCAATTCCATGACTTCGTCGAGTCCCTCAATGCCGACCGCCAGCGGAGCGGGGAACGTCATCCGTGGTTTCGGATGAAACCCCTCGCTGAAGCCCAACGGCACGTCGGCGCGGCGGAACCAGCGCTCGAAACACCGCATCACGTCGCGGTGCCCGACAAAACGCGAGTTGCCTTGCTTACTGAATCGAATCCGTACACGTTGTCGAACCATGGCTCGACATGCCCCCTTGCCGCCGTTGGCAAGGGGGCAGCCTGTAATAAAACTCGCGCCCGGGGTCGGGCTCTGCCGTTCGGCCGGCCGGTCCCGGGCACCCAAGGCAACGCACCGTCCCGGGGGTCGGGTCGCTGCCACCATTGTTTTCACGGAACTACAGTCCCAATTCGGGAACATTTCTCATGACTTCCTCCCTGAGGAAGCTCTTGATATCTCGCGCGTTTTCCATTCCCATGGCCCGCTCGGCGGCGGCCCGGCACTGGTCGATGGAAACGCTGCGGCAAACTCTTTTGATTTCCGGGATCGCGCTGGGGGTGACGCTCATCCGGCGCAGCCCCAGCCCCAGCAGGAGCATGGTGTAGATCGGATTCCCGCTCATCTGCCCGCACAGGTTGATCGGCTTCCCCGCCCCCTCGGCGGCTGCGATGGCCCACGTCAGCAGTTTCAGCACGGCCGGATCGGCCGAGTTGTACAGCGACACCACGTCCCTGTTGCTCCGGTCGACGGCCAGGGTGTACTGCACGAGGTCGTTCGTGCCGATGCTGAGGAAGTCGACCTCCTTGACGAAGTGGTCGATCATCATCACGGCGGCGGGCACTTCCACCATCATGCCGATCTGCAGGTTCCGGTCGAACGGCACGCCCTTCTCGTCCAGGTCCTCCATGACGTCGGCCAGCACCATCTTGGCCTGGCGGAGTTCCAGGAGGGTGGAGATCAACGGGAACATGACCCGCACTTTCCCCAGCACGCTCGCCCGGAGAATCGCCCGAAGCTGGGTCCGAAACATCGGCAGGTTCCGCAGGGCCAGGCGGATGCTGCGGAGTCCGAGGAACGGGTTGCGTTCGTCTTCGGGAGGGCGAAGGTGGGGTACCTTGTCGGCCCCGAGGTCGAAGGTGCGAATGATGACCGGCTTGTCGCCCATCGCCCGAACCACCCCGGAGTACGCTTGGTAATGCACGTCTTCGGTGGGCTCGGTGGCGCTTCCGAGGTAGAGGAACTCGGTGCGGTACAGCCCGATGCCCGTCGCCCCCCGGTCGAGGCAATGCTCCACTTCGTAAGGAAACTCGATGTTGCCGAACAGCTCGACCGGCACACCATCGGCCGTCACGGCGGGCAGATCGCGAAGCGTTTCCAGCCGGGCCGCCAGGGTAGTCTTTTCCTCGACCTCGTGGCGGTAGCGGGCGAGGGTTTCCTCGTCGGGCTGGAGCACGACGACGCCCTCATCGCCGTCGATGATGACCGTATCGCCGCCGGAGACCTCGGCCAGAAACGGGCCGATGCCGACCACGGCGGGAATCTCCAGGGCCTCGGCCACAATGGCCGTATGGCTGCCCGGCCCCCCCATCTCCGTGGCGAACCCCCGGACGAACTTGCGGTCCAGGTTGGCCGTCTCGCTGGGAGTGAGGTTGTGGGCGAGGATGAGGACGGGCGAACTGAGGTGCGAGAGCCCCTCGCGCCGGCGGCCGAGCAGGTGACGGAGCAGCCGCTTCTCGATGTCGAAAATATCGTAGACCCGCTCCGCCAGGTAGGAGCTTTCCAGCCGCTGGAACACCTGGGCATAGCGGCGGAGGGTCCGGCTGACGGCGTACTCGGGCGAGTAGTGCCGCTCGCGGATCATTTCGTGCAGCTCGCTGCGCAGCCGCGAGTCTTGAAGCATTTGCAGGTGCGCTTCGAAGATGGCCCCGTACTTCTCGCCCAGTTCGCGAGCGACGGCCTCGCGGTTGTGCGCGATCTCCGCGCCGGCCGCCTCGACGGCCGCCTCGAGCCGCTCCAGCTCGTCGTCGACGGCATCGCGCGTGACGAACCGGCGAGGGATCCGAAACCCCTCGTTGTCCATCACCAAAGCTTCGCCGATGGCCACGCCCGGCGAAACGGCTATTCCTTGCAGTTTTTGCATTCCAATGGCGGCGGTTGCCGCCTGTGCTTGTTTCTACTTATTTCTCGTCTTCCTCATGGCCGAAACCGCCGTGGAACAGGTCCACCAAGGTGTCCAAGACCGCTTCGGCATCGTCGCCGGAGGCCTCCAGTACCACCTCCTCGCCTTGCGCGGCACCTAACGTGGCGATCTGCAGCACCTCGGTTGCCTCCGCGCGTTGCGACCCCTTGTGCAGCGCCACCTTCGACCGGTAGCGGCGCGCCACCTCCGCAATGACGGTGGCCGCACGGAGATGCAACCCTTCGGGGTTGGACAGCCGAACAGTCCGTGTTGCTTTCGGGAGATTCACGAAAAACGCCGCTCCAACGAGTTGAGGCCACAGGGGATGTAAATGCGAGTGGCGCCTTGCCCAATCTGGAAGAAAAACGCTCAATTGCGACAAAGGAAACCGGCTTGCGAACGGGATACGCCGTACCCACGCCCGACGCCGGCCCGGCAGCCCCCTGCCCTCAGGATCCAAACTGGTTGTTGTCGGCTTCGTCGAGCAACTGCTCAATGTCCTCCCGGCTCTTGGCCTGTTTGAGGAAACGGCAGAACGTGTCGTCGCGCAACTGCCGCGAAATGTTCTCCAGGGCGCGAAGGTGATCGCCGGGCCGGTCCGGCGGCGATACCAGCAGGAAGAATAGGTGGACGGTCTCGCCGTCCAGACTGGCGAAATCGACACCCGCGGCGCTGACCGCGACCGTGCCGACGAGCTGCTCGACGCTGGGGTGCTTGGCGTGCGGTACGGCCACGCCGCGCCCGATGCCCGTGCTACCCAACTCCTCGCGTTTGAGGATCATCTTGACGACCGCCTCGTATTCGCCGGCCGCAATCCGGCCGGCGTCGAGCAGCGATTGGACCATCTCGCGAATGGCTCCTTCCTTGTCGGTCGCGTCCAGGCTGGGACGGATCGCCTCACGGCTAATAAAGTTGGCGAACTTCATGCATCTTTTCTCCCTTCATTGGCTTTTTCGATTGCTACCTGGCGGTGGCCCGGAGCCCGATGCCGGTCGCGGATCTTCTCCTTATGTTTCCGCAACTGCTGCTCCATCTTCTCCGTGACGTCGTCGACCGCAGCCAGTAAGTCGCCGGCCCGGCTGGCGGCGACCAACTCGTGCTTGTGTTTGACCGAAACCTGCAAGTCAACCGCCGGGGCATCGCGGTGCTCCACGTCGATGGTCAAGTCAATCGCACTGATCCGGTCGAACAGTCGAGGCAACTTCTCCAGTTTGGCATGAATCTTTTCGCGGGTGGGGGCACTAATCTGCCCGTGGCGGGTCGAGATGTTGATCTGCACCGACTAGACTCCTTGCTCGTTGCTCCATGGAAACTCTGTGGCTGACCGCGCTCCATCGGCGGTCAAACCGGTTATTGTAATGAGAAAACCCCGGATCGACAAAGGCCATCGGCGCCGAAAAGGCGGCGTGCCCCCATGAAGGGCGATCCTTGGGCTACTCCAACCACAACTCCCGTTCATCTAATTCAGTGTAGCTCTTCCTGCCACGCCCGCAAGCCCGCCAGGAACGAGGGGCACCAACCACCTATAAAGTAGGCCACCTGCGGCGCAGAGTGGCATGTCCCTGAGCCCAAGCGAAGGGCGTGGCAGGCCGGAAGATTTCCGCTATTCGCCCACCCCATTCGCTTGGGCTGAGGAACGGGCAACCCCAATGGAACAAGCCGTTTAGTACCACCCTAATTGACTAGGCTCTTTCTGAGCGCGCCCTAAACTGAACGGCGCGTATGGTCTATCTACCGGCAAACCAAAACCTGACGATCGGCTCAGTCCTCGGCACCCGCCTTCCCCCCCCGGCGCAGGGCCGTCGAGCAAATGTCTTCCCGAAACACCTTGGCGGGGACCTCCTGACAGATGGCCCGGAGGGCCTCGGGCAGGTCGAGGTCGCCTAGGCGGACGAAACCGGTACCCATGTCGCGGCCGAACACGAGGAACCGGCAGCCGCGCGAGGCGATACGCTCTAGTGCGGCAAGCCGGGCTTTCGGATTGTTGCCATAGAAGGCGGGCGAGGCGATTCGCCGGAGCGTGTCGACGCCCACCGCGAACGTCGCGCCCCCGAACAGGGCCGACTTCTCCTCGAACGTCGCCGCCCGGGTCAATAACACCGGCTCGTCGGCCGTGAACTGGGCCAACCGGCACTCGAGTTCGTAGTAGTCCAGCGGCGGCTTGTCGGCATTGACAATGGGGATTTCGAAGTGCGCAGACCGGCCAAGCAACTGCCGGGCCACCTCGGCCATGCGGCGGTGCCCCGCGTGCAGCGGATGGAACGCGCCGGAAAGCACCACCGCCGGTGTTTCCACCGCCCCGTTCTCGCAGGCGACGTCGCGCCGGCCGAGCAGCAAGTCGCGCCAAGCAGGTCGGGCCGCGGCCCGGGCGCACCGGACCCGCTCGCCGTCGCCTGGCTCCAGGGGCAGCCGGTCGTCGACGCGGCACGATTCGGCCACGCAGTTCAACGCGAGGGTGGCGACCAGTTGTTCCTCGTCGCGGCGGTTGCGGCGGCCCTTGGCCAGTTGAAGCGACCAGCACGCCGTTTCGGCGTCGGTTTGCAGGGCCACGTGGGCGCGGTGATCCCCTCGCCGGGGCCGGTCGGTCGCCAGTCCGGCCGTGCAGGCGACACCTGCCAACGGCCCAGCCTCCGCTCCGGCAAGGCAACGCGCCCGGTTATACGCCACCATGGCCATGGCGCGGGCCGTTGGCGCAGAGCAGAACTGGTCGGGGCGTCCACCCAGCCACTCCAACAGCGCCGCCTCACTATAGGGCACCACCGCTTCCAACAAAGTGCGCGAGGCGCCGGGCACCTCCAGCAATTCGGCCAAGGCGCGGCTGCCTCCCCCCGAAAGTACCAGAACCATTTGGCAAGGAGCGGCGTGAATCGCCTCGACCAACGATCCGCAATCAGTAGCCATCATGGTTTTCCCGAAAAAAGGTTCAAGATGCAGCGGTCCGCGGCGAAATACCTGTGTGGTGTGCCATTTTTACGGCCCTCCCGTTTCTAGGTGCCGGCAGCGCCAATGTAGTAGGCACACGCCGCTGTGCCGTCTCCAAGTAACGCAGTCGGCACCTAGAAACGGGAGGGCCCATTTTACCCGTTTCACAAGATATTGAGAACAGGAGGACGTGGTCATGGTCAGAAAGGCGATGTTCATTTCGGCCGGGGTAGTGCTCGTACTGCTGGTGCTGTTCGGCACTAGTGCCCGCAGTTATCTCCGCACTTCCGGAGGGTACGTAAGGCAAGCGATGAAGGACAGCGTACCCATCGAGTTCCAGATCGACCGGGCGCGCGACATGATCCGCGACCTCGCCCCGGAGGTCCGCAAGAACCTGCACGCGATCGCCCGGGAGGAAGTTGAGGTCAAGCGGTTGGAAGAGCGGATCGACCGGGCAAAGGAGCGACTGGAGTGGCAGAAAGCCCAAATTATGCGTCTGCGCGACGACTTGGCCCAGGGGAAAGACACCTACACCTACGCGGGCCGAACCTACGGGGCCGAGCAGGTGAAGGCCGACTTGGCCAACCGGTTCGACCGCTACAAGACGGGCGAGGCTACGCTGGCGAGCCTCGAGCAGATTCACGCCGCACGGCAGCGCAGCCTGCAAGCGGGTCGGCAGCGGCTCGAGGGCATGCTGGCCGCCCGCCGACAGCTTGAGGTCGAGGTGGAAAACCTCGAGGCCCGGCGACAGATGACCGCCGCCGCCGAGACCACCAGCCAGTTCCACTTCGACGACAGCCGGCTTGGGCGGGTGAAGGAATTGATTAGCGACCTGCGCACGCGGCTGGACGTTGCCGACCAAATCGTGCAGGCTGAGACCGACTTCCACCCGGAAATCCCGCTCGACGAGCCCGCCACCGAGGACGTTATCGAGCAGGTGTCCGAGTATTTCGGCCGCGGGGAACCCAAGGGGGCCGAGTTGACGCAGAGCCGGTAAGTTACACAAGGGAGGAGAGTTGCGTAGCACGCCACCCGCGCGCTTGCCCCGCCGGAGCGGTGGTCAGCGGCTAACAACGCACAAGGGGAATCGCCGGTGATCGGCTCCGACGTTACATTGCGGTTAGATGGAGCGGGCGCCGCCCGCAGCAGGTGGTGGCCGGACAGCACGTGGGGATCCAACGCCATGGGTGCTCGGAACAACGAAAAGCTCATGCTGTGGGTCGATGGCGTCGGCGGCTACTGGCTATGCTTGGCCGACGCGGTCGTCCTTGGCCAGCCGAACGCCGAGGTCCCAGCCGACGTGCCGATCCTCGCCGACCTGTCCAGCCGACACGCCCGGATTCGACGCGATGGGGAGGGCTACCTGATCGAAGCCATGCACCGAACGAGGGCCGATGGCCGGCCGGTTGGGCGGGTGGCTCCGCTGGCCGACGGGAGTGTAATCACCCTGGGCGATTCGGTGCGGCTTCGGTTCCGGCGGCCCCACGCCCTCAGCGCCACGGCACGGCTCGATTTCGTCAGCCTGCACCGAACTGAACCCGGGGCCGACGCCGTCCTGCTGATGGCCGACTCGTGCGTGTTAGGCCCCAAGCCAAGCAGCCACGTGGTGTGCCAGCGGTGGCCGCACGAGTTGGTCTTGTACCGGCACGACGACGAGTTGTACTGCCGGAGCCGGGTGGCGTTTGAAGTGGACGGCGTGGCGTGTTCCGGCCGGGCGCGGATCGGCCGGAATTCGCGCATTACCGGCGAACACTTCGCCGTGGCCTTGGAGTGATAACAAGGGGCGAGTGTGGTAAGATGTTGGAGTTGGCGCTTTAGCGTGCGAAGGCACACACAACGACCTTCGACGCACGCTAAAGCGTGAACTCCAACGGTAAAATCGTCAGGTGTGGCCGGGTTCGGCAAAGGGCTCGGGCCGGGAGTGAACGGATCATGCAACCGCAGGTGGCCGCCATGGACCTGGAAGGTCGGAATACCGCCGAGTTCGCCCGCCCGCCGAACGGCAACGCTCCCTCCGGGCGCCCGGTGAAATTCGTCTACCCCAGCGGCACGCGCCCCCTGGCCGGCTATACGATCAAGCGAGGGGTCGGGCAGGGGGGATTCGGCGAGATCTACTATGCCCACAGCGACGCCGGCAAGGAGGTGGCCCTGAAGCTCGTCCGCCGCAACCTCGACGTCGAGCTGCGCGGCATCCGCCATTGCCTGAACCTCAGCCACCCGAACCTGCTCGACCTGTACGACATCCGGCAGGACGAGCAGGGCGACACCTGGGTGGTGATGGAATACGTTTCCGGCGAGAACCTCGAGGATGCCCTCCGCCGGCACCCCGACGCCATGCCCGAAGAGGCCGTCCTGGCCTGGTTCCACGGCATCGGCGCCGCGGTGGCCTACCTCCACGACCGCGGCATCGTCCACCGCGACCTGAAGCCGGGCAATATCTTCTCCAGCGAAGGCGTGGTGAAGGTGGGCGATTACGGCCTGTCGAAGTTCATCTCATGCAGCCGCCGCAGCGGCCATACCGAAAGCGTCGGCACCGTCCACTACATGGCCCCCGAGGTGGCCAACGGCCGCTACGGCAAGGAGATCGACATCTACGCCTTGGGCGTCATCCTGTACGAACTGCTGGCCGGCCGGGTGCCGTTCGACGGGGAGAGCGTGGGCGAGGTGCTCATGAAGCACCTGACCGCCCTGCCCGATCTGACCCCCCTGGCCGAGCCGTACCGTCGCGTGGTGGCCACGGCCCTGGAGAAAGACCCGGAGAAGCGCCCCCGTTCGGTGGGCGCCATGCTGGCCTCGCTGCCGGCGCCCGCCCGCTTGCCGCCCGAGGCCGGCCGCCTGCCCTCGGGCACGTATTCAGGCGGCGGTTCGCCGGGCGCCGGGGCCGCGGCGCCCATCATGGCCGTTGCGGTCGACGAGGAGCCGATCTGGCGGGCGGTGCGCGACGCGGGCGCGAAACTGTACGCCGCCTGGCAGAACGCCAACCTGAGCACGCCGGTCCGCGCGCTGCTGATCCTGGCCGGTCTGTTCGTGTTGCTTTCCAATGTCGGCCCTCTCATCCCCATTGTGATTGGGCTTCTGGCGCTTTACGGGGCATACCGGCTGGTCCGTTCGCTGGCGCTTGCTTCCCTGCTGCCCCAGGCGCAAGTGCCGGCGCCCCCGGCGCAGCCTGGCGGGGCGCAGGCCCCGCCGCCAAAGGCGCCGCGCCCGCCGCCCGTCCACCAGCCCACCCGCCGCCCGTGGCATCGTACCAGCGACGAGGCCGTGGCCGCTCTGGTAGTCAAACCGCCGCGCGAGCGGCTGGCCGACCTGCTCGGTTCCATGCTCGGCAGCGTGCTGGTGGTGGGCGTCACTTGCCTGGTGCTCGGGCTGCTGCAAAGCTTCCACGCCGAGACCATGCGGCCGGAGCAGGCCGCGTGGCTGCTGATGGTGGGCCTGGCCGGCACGTGGGCCGTGCTCGTCCCCGCAAAGTTCTGGGAGGGCACCGAGGGCGAGCCCGTGCTGCGCCGCTTTACCATGATGGTGCTCGGGTTGCTGGTTGGTTTGTTCGCCTTCCACCTGGGGCGGTTCCTGCTGGTCGACTTGGCGCCGGCCGCCGGCTTCCCGCCGCCCCCGGCGTACGAGTTGCCCGCGGGCTTCTACGCCGCCGACGGGCGCCCGCTGCTGGCCGCCTACCTGGCCGTGTTCGGCACCCTGTTCGCCGTAATCCGCTGGTGGCGGCAGGCCGATCCGCTCCGGCCCGCCCGGCTGCGCTTCTGGCCGGTCATCTGGTGCGTGGTGGTGGCGGGTTTCGTGGCCGGGCTGTGGCGTTTCCCCCAAGCCTGGCTGCCCATGGCGGCCGCGGTGATGGCCATCTCCGTGCAGCTCAGCAGCCCGTGGCTCCCGCGGCGCGAACGCCGCCGCCGGCTGGAAGTGCATCGCAATGGGAACCGGTAAATTTGCCCGCAGGTGGGATGGGAAGTACCGTTCAGGGCGCGACGACGCAGTTTTCTCCGCTGTATGCGAAGGGGACAGTCCCCCTGTGAACGGTTACGAGAGGAAAAAAGAAAAGTAAAATGAGCGTAGTCTTACTCGCACCATTGCTGCTGTTCGGACTGGTCCTTCTTGGCGGGGTCATCGGACTGATTATCCTGCGGTCCAATCCGCATGCTCGCACCGTGGCGGCCGTGCTGCTGTCGATTGTCGGCGCTGTCGTGGTGCTGAGCATCGTGGTGTTTACCGGCATGTTCTTTGCCGTCCATAGTACCCATACTGACTGGACCGAGGTCGAGCGTCAAGAGTTTCAAGAGCGTCAACGTGCCGCAGCGGCCGCCCGGGCGGAGTTTGATCAGCGTACACTCAACAATTCAAAGGCTTCGAATTCCCATTCGTCTGCCGAGCCTCCGGGAGCAAACGTTACGCCGCCCTCGGCTTCGGAAGCGAATGATGAGGTTGATGCCGCGGTCGCCCCATCTACGCCCGACGACTCGCCCGCGTGGCTGGAGGGGAAACGCACGTGGACCCGCGAGGACGCCTACTGGGCGCGGGTTCGCGTGGGGCCCTATCCGCGCGAGGAGGACGAACCCGGGGCCAATCGGCCGTTGCCGCGCGCGGTGGCCCCGGACGAGTTGCGGCAGATGCTCTCGGCCGACGCCCTGCTACGCGAGCTGTTCCGGGAGGCCGTCGCCGAAACCGTGGCGGGGTACACGGCGCGGCTCGAACCGGCGCACCCGGCGAGCCTCGAATTGCCGAGTTCGTTCGTACTCGAGCGACTCGTAGCCGAGGCGTGGCAATCGGCCGCGCCCGGGCCCGACGCCATCCCGCTGGAGCCCGCCCCGGAATACGGCCGCCTGGTCGACCTGCACCTCCTGCTGAAGTTCGACGCCCATATTCGACGGGACCTTGCCGGTCTGTGGAGGGAGAAGGTCATCGAGAGCCGAATCGGCGCCCTTGGCCGCGCCCTGTTGGTTCTGCTCGTCGCGTTGGGCGTGCTTTTCTTGTATCTGAAGACTTGGCGTGCCCCCGCGCCCCGCTCCGCGGGCTAGCCCACGCAGGCCGGCTTGCCTCCGGGGTCTGCCTCTAGCCCGGATTATTTACCATCCAGGCTCATCTTCTACAGTTGATAATCGTAAGTACTTGCTGTAGAGGGACTTACGCACATAACATCTCGGCGTGGCACCATGCGCGACGGTCGCGGTGTGGGAACGGACATGGCTTACGGCACCTGGATCTGCTGGACGGTTGGCGGTAACGCAACACCGGCCGCGGCGAACACCTTGCTGCAAACTGCTCAAGTCGCGCGTCACGTCGCCCCACTCGAGTTTGTCACCGCGGTCGGCCAGTCCGGTCGTCGAGTTCCTTGCGCAATACCAACGCCAGAAACGAACAAAACACGTGCCCCCGAATGGTCGCATCGCACTTGTGCCAGATCGGGCGGGTTAGGAGACTCGGGCTAGCCCTCGTCGTCGTGTTCGACTCCGCGGATTCCCCAAAGGAAGTGCTCGACGGTGGGGCATCGTTTGGCCGGAACCGCCCCGAGACAGAAATGCACCGCTTCGGCCAACCTCGGGTGGACGTTGGGCCGGTACTGGCGGATATCGGCCGGGGGCTGGTCGTGCGCCATGGCCGCCATGCCGGTCGTTCCGCGGGGCCAGGGCAGTTCACCGGTGAGCAGTTCGAACGCCGAGACGCCCAGGGCGAAAATGTCGACCCGCCGGTCCGTCGGCCGGCGGCGGACGAGTTCCGGGGCCATGTAGTTCGGCGTACCCGTGCGGTTGCCCGGCAACATGAACGGCTGCGTGGCGGGGATGGTCAGGCCGAAGTCGATGAGCTTGATATCCTCCCGGTTCTCGCAGAGGAGGAGGTTCCGGGGGCAGACGTCGCGGTGGATGAATCCTGCTTTATGGACGGCGGCCAGCGCCTCGGCGGCTTGGCGAATGAATCGCACGCGGCGGCCGTCGAGTGCGGGGTCGCGGCTGACCAGCAGGGCGTTGAGGTTCGCCCCGTCGATGAACTCCATGACGAGGTACTGCTCATTATCGGTGGTCACGCCGTATTCGAAGGTCCTGATGATCCGGGGGTGGTCGAACTGGACGGCGATTTCGCCTTCGGTCGGTTTGACCAACCCCTTGAACCGCGCCTCGAAGGCGCGGGTCTTTTCCGGGTCGAGAATTTTCAGGCCGACGATCTGGTTGGTTTGCAGGTCGCGCGCCATGTAGAACTTCGACATGGTGCCGGCAATACCTGTCCGCAGCAGCGCGAACCGGGACGGTATGTGCAGCTTGCTGCCGGAGAAGATCGCTCGGATGTCGCTGAGGAAGCCCATCGGTTCAGCCGTCACTTGCCGCAGTAGTCGATCGCGCGTGCGATTTCGCTTTGCAGGTCCTTGCGCCGGACGATGCGGTCGACGAAGCCGTGTTCGAGGAGGAACTCGCTGGTTTGGAACCCCTTGGGCAGTTCGATGCGGATGGTGGCCTTAATGGTGCGCGGTCCGGCGAATCCGATGAGGGCCTTCGGTTCGGCGAACACCAGATCGCCCAGCGAGGCGAAGCTGGCGGCCACGCCGCCCATGGTGGGGTTGGTCAGGACGGAGATGAACAGTCCGCCGGTCTGGTCGAAGCGGGCCAGGGCAGCGGAGACCTTGGCCATTTGCATCAGGGAGAACATGCCCTCGTGCATGCGGGCGCCGACGCCGGAGCCGGAAATGATAATCAGCGGGAGCTGCCGCTCGGTGGCGCGTTCGATGGCGCGGGTCAGCTTCTCGCCGACCACCGAGCCCATGCTGCCCATAATGAACGCGGAATCGGTCACCCCGAAGACGACCCGCCGGGCGCGGATCATCCCGGTGCCGGTCAGCGCGGCGTCGCGCAGGCCGGTGCGCTGCTGTTCCGTCACGAGGCGCTCGGCATAGGGCTTTTTGTCAGCGAAGCCGAGCGGGTCGGCCGGTTCGAGGTCGGCGTCCCACTCCTCGAACGTGCCTTCGTCGAGCACTTGGCGGACGCGTTCGCGGGCGGGAACGTACCAATGGTAGTCGCAATGCGGGCACACGCCGAGGCGACGTTCGGCCTCGCGGCGGAAGATGATCTCCTGGCACCCGGGACAGCGCATCCAAAGCCCTTCGGGTACACCGCGTTTCGGTCGTTTGGCCGTGTTCCGTACACTGGTGGGTTCGGTACCGGACGACATGAGTTTGGCAACCTGGGGTTCGGGGGATTCTGAAAATACCGTTTTGCTGGAGGGGGGAAAGCCCTCGGTGGGTTATTGGCAGGCCGCGGCGCTAGCCCGCAGAGACCGGAATTTTTTGAGGCTCCACTTCGAGCACCTCCCAGTGGCCGTGTTCCCGGGTGGTCTTCCACAGGTTGCCCAGGCTGGTGTGGTTGATGAACCGCCGGACCAGGCTGGCCACCGGTTCGGGAACGACGATGGCGATGGTGCCCTCCCGGTGCTTCTTCAGCAGTCGGGGCATGGCGGATCGAACGCGGGCGTCGGCCTCGCCGACCATCTCACCTTCGGGGGGGCAGACGTTTTCCGGCTGTTCCTGCCACCTCTTGTACACACGGGGTTGCTTCTGCCGCACCTCGGCGATGGCCATGCCTTGCCACAAACCGTGATCGAGATTCTGCATCTGTTCGAGCCGCTTGTATTTGACTCCGAGGCCGCGGGCGAGGACTTCGGCGGTTTGGCGTGCGGGTTGGCATTTGGGCGCGTAGACGATTTCGATGCCGAGGCCGGCGAGCCGCTCGACGAGCTGCGCCACCTCGTGGTCTCCCTCGTCGCTGAGTGGGATGTCGAGGGTGCCCTGGATCCGCTGCTCGCGGTCGTAGTCGGTCGCGCCGGGGCGTATGAGTACAATGCGAAGCATGATTCTGGACAACTAAGCAGCTTGGTTATTTTGGGCCATCTGGGTCATTTTCGCAATGAACCGGCCGTAATCGGGTTGGGAAAACAGGGCCGAGCCGGCCACGAGGAGGCGGGCTCCCGCAGCCGCGCAATCGCCGACCGTTTCCAAATTCACGCCTCCGTCGATCGACACGAGCAAGCGGTCGCCGGCCAGTTGCCGGAGGCGGCGCACCTTCGAGAGCACGGCGGATTGGAACCCCTGCCCGCCGAAGCCGGGCATGACGCTCATCACCAGGACGAGTTGGCATTGGTCCACATAGGGCTCCACGGCGTCGACGGGGGTTGGGGGATTGAGGCAGAGCCCGGCCGCTGCTCCTAGAGCGTGGATCTCCTCGATCAGGGCCTCCGGACGGGGGGCCGTTTCGATGTGGATCGTCAGCAGATCGGCGCCCGCCTCGCGGAACCGCTTCAGGTATTGGGCCGGATTGGAGATCATCAGGTGGACGTCCAAGGGCAGGTCCGTCACGCGGCGAATGGCCTCCACTACGGGAATGCCGAAGCTGATGTTCGGCACAAAATGCCCGTCCATCACGTCCAGGTGCAGGATCCCGGCGCCGGCTTCTTCCAGGCGACGGATCTCCTGCTCGACCCGGGCGAAGTCGCATGCCAGCAACGACGGCGCCACCATCGGTGCAGTATCGAGCAAGCGGTCAACCAAGGGCGACGCGAACATATCGTCACATTGTACCAAGAGGCTAAAGGGAAGTCTGCGCAGAGTCGGAAGAAGGGCGGCGCCAAGCAGGCGGCTGTTTCACTAGGTCGACGTATTGCGGGGCAGGCCATGTACCCCTAACAAGGGGGCTAAAATGGCAATTGGGATAGACCGGCCGAAGGGGACAATCCTATTTTCGTGGCGAAAAAGCGCTATCCTGGACGAATGCCTTCCCCCCCGCGAAAATTGCGACAGTCCCCCGTGAACGGTTCGGATGTATCCTACCACGGCAGCCGTCCAGCGGCAAACCCGCCGCCGGGGCGGTGGTACCGAAGCTCGGTTGTGTGGCGACGTTTCAGAGCCGGGATTCTGTGGAGGATCCGTTGCCGGAAATCCCTGCTTGTCTGTTGGATCCTTTGTTCGTCATCCCCCGCGTGCTGGAGATCAAACGCACACGAGCGGCGAAGACCGGGCGCTGTGACGAGCAGGATAAGCCTACGGTGTTGCCCGAAATGCCGGCGGTGCCGCCGACGAAAGCGGAACGGTGGTCTCCGCCCCCGTTGGTTCAAAGCGTGGTGGGCACCTTCGGGGCGTACGAGTTACCACGGCGTTGGGCGAGTCAAAGATGAAGCAGATCAACCGTCGCATGAAAGGGACGGAAAAATTCTGGCGCGAGGGTGCAGAGCCCCAGTTG
>PWXP01000615.1 GCA_003561895.1 Planctomycetaceae bacterium
CGATCCTGGTCGAGCGCGAGTACCACCACGACCGCCAGTACGTGGTGCGCGACGGCGAGGTGGTGATCGTCGACGAGTTCACCGGCCGGCTGGCCGAAGGGCGCAAGTGGCGCGACGGCGTCCATCAGGCCGTCGAGGCGAAGCAGGGCGTCGAGGTGACCGTGGCCACCGGGCAGGCGGCCCGGATCACCATCCAGGATTTCTTCCAGCGGTACGAGAACCTGGCCGGCATGACCGGCACGGCCATGGACTCGGCCCGCGAGTTGCGCCGCATCTACCGCTGCCACGTGGTGCCCATTCCGACGAACCGGCCCGCCATTCGCAAGCGGCTGCCGGCCATGGTGTTCGGCCGCGCCGAGGCCAAGTGGCAGGCGGTCGTCGAGGAGGTGTGCCGGCTGCACGCCGAGGGCCGCCCGGTGCTGATCGGCACCCGGTCGATCGACAAGTCGGAACTGCTCTCGCGGATGCTGGCCCAGCGCGGGGTCGAGCACCAGGTGCTCAACGCGCACCGGGTGGCCGAGGAGGCCGACATTGTGGCCCGCGCCGGGGCGAAGGGCCGCGTCACCGTCTCGACCAATATGGCCGGCCGGGGGACCGACATCAAGCTGGGGGAGGGCGTTCAGAAACTGGGCGGACTGCACGTGATCTGCACCGAGATGCACGCCTCCGGCCGGATCGACCGCCAGTTGATCGGGCGCTGCGGCCGGCAGGGCGACCCGGGCACCTACCGCCAGTACCTCTCGCTCGACGACGACTTGCTGCTGGGCGGTTTGGGCCCCGAGAAGGCGCGAAAATGGAAGGGCCGGGGCGAGCAGTCCGACGACGCGTCCGACGCGCTGGCCGCCCTGTTCCGCCGCGCCCAGCGGAAGGTCGAAGCGCGCCACTTCCGCCAGCGCCGCGCGCTGTTGTACTTCGAGAAGGAACGCAAGAAGATGCAGCGCCAGATGGGCCAGGACCCTTACCTCGATACGGCCGGGGCGTGAGGCGGGTGATCGGGAACCGGAGCACCGCCTTTCACGGCGTTGCAACTCGCGCAGACATACACGAGGTTGTCGTAGTCGGCTGCTTTCGTTGCGTCGTGAGCTTGTGGGACAAGATGGTCGATGTGAAACGCGGCCAAGCGCTGTCCCCATAACTCGCGCATCAGGCAGTAGACACATCGGAAGCTGAACTCGTCGCGCAGCCAGTCGCGGTACGAGGCGTAATGTTGGTAGCCGAACGGCCCATGGCGGCGCGCGTGCGCGGTCTGCGGATAGTCGAAGACGGTCAGCCGCTCCATTCCGGCGCCTCGCCTTGAAGTTGCTGCAACCGTTCGAGTTCCCGCAACGGCAATGGGGCCACGAGCCGAATGCGCAGGTCGGCCAATTCTTGAAGCCGGCCCAGTTCCTCCTCGTCGCGTGTAATCGCCCGGCGAACCTTCTTTTCGATGAGGGTCCCCCGGCGCCGATTCGTCTTGGGCCAGTCCTGCGTCATTGCGATCAGGTCGTGCAGCGGCGGGCAATCCTTGAAATGGGGCGGAAAATACCGCTCGAAATGGAACGGCACCCCGGCGCGCTCCCGGCTGGCGAACAAGTCCAGGAGTTGCCGCTCCAACGGTGCCGGCAACCGGTAGAGCCGAAGGACCTCGGCGTCGACGCGGAGCATCAAGTCCCGTGCCTTCTCCGATGCACCGGGACGTTCGAGGGCGTCCTCCTCGGACACCGCCGCCAGGTAGGCTCGGGCCGCTTCGACTACGCGGGCGATGCCTTGCGAATCAACCTGGGGAACAGGGGTCCTGCGGATTATGCTGACGAGATTGTCTCGCTTCCCTAGATGGCAGTATGCGAATGCGTTTGCCGCCGGACAGTTCAGAATCGCCCAGAAGTACTCCAATGGTATCGCGGTCGTCTTGCTCCGAAATGCGATGAAACGGCTCGTCACCGCATGGCCCTCCCCGTCGATCAATGCCCTCAGTCGCCATGGCCCACGGCGGCCGGGCGCGTAGTTGAGAAGGACCTGCGGCACGCCTGTAGTTGTGCCCGCCCGACTACGAAGCAGGACATCTTCACACACGTTCAGCCAATAGGTACTGGGAAGCTCATGAAGGTTCTTGCAGTCAAAGTGAACAAACCCGCGCACAGCACCCGGGAATGGTACGGTCGCGTAGGTTTTTGCTCCTTGAGGCAAGTCGGGTCCCAGGAAGATAAGGCCAAGCCCCACGTCGGCCATTCTGCCGAGCGCCACGCAGCCCGCATCACTGCACCATTCCCACACGTGAACGGTTACCCGCAGTGCAGCAGGTGATGTCGGATGGATGCTGCGTCCACGGCTTATTTCTCCGGAGGGGTACAAGGTGGCCCCGCGCCTTCCTCGGTGGGTGGCGTTGCATCCATTGCAACGCGGTCGGCCGAGCAGGAAAACACCGGCTCCTGAAAAGCGGCTCCTGAAAAGCAGTCGGACGCCGGATGCGCAACGGGTCTTCGCGTGGTGTGAAACTTCGCCAATAGCCCCCCGACATCGGCAGCGGTCACCCTCCCTCGCGTTCCGGGTCGGCCAGCGCGGCGTGGGCGCGGACGAACAACTCGTCGATGCGGCCGGCGGCGTCCAGGGTGCGGCGCACGCGGGGCGCCAGCGGGTCGAGATAGCCGGCGCGGAAATCGCGCGCAGCCCGGTCGTCCCAGTGCTCCGAGGCGGCCAGCCACGCCCGGCGCAGGGCCTCGAACGATTCCTCCAGGCGGGCCGCGCCGCCACTGATGTCCCAGGCCTTCACGGCTCATCCTCCTCGTTGGAATCGGCCGCGTCCGCCGCCGGCGGCGGGGGCGCAGGTTGCGGCGGGGCGGCCGGACGATCTTCTTCAACAGCGTAATCCGGCGGCAGCGAATCGACCGCCGCCGCGACGTCGGGCGGCGCCGCACTGACGTACGCCTCGAGGGTCCGCCGCAGACGCTCCAGCCCGGCCAACCCGCCGTCGACGTCGGTCTCCAGCCATCGGGCGAGTTGGCTGCTGCCCCCCTCGTACTCGTACACCGCCCGATCCACCACCCGCGACCAGTGCGCGACCGCCTCGACCCGCTGCCGGCAAAGTTCCAGCCGGCGGCGGGCGCGCTCCAACTCCCGCTTCTCCTCGACGCACGCCGGGCGGTAGTCGTCCATTCGGCGGAAGGTTTGGCACCGCTGCAAGTTGAGCTTGGCCTCGTGGACCCATTGCTCGCTGCGCCGCAACTGGCGGTTCCAGAATGCCTTGCGGTCGAGCCGAACCCACTCGACGGCCGCGCGGACGTTCAGCTCGACGCTTTCGAGCGACCGGGCGGCCTCGTCCTGAAAGACGCGCAGCGCGGCGGCGAACCGGTCCAAGGCGTCCAGCGACGTTACTTTTGCTCGGCCGCTCATGGGTAGTGGCTCCTCGGCAGGTTTCGGGGTAAACATTCGCCGCAACCCGATTTCCTTCGCGGCTCGCCCGGTTGGAGTTCACGCTTCAGCGTGCCGAGCCGGGCGTGTGCGACATCCAACACGCTAAAGCGTGAACTCCAACGGGGTGGTGCCGACCGGGCTGCCGCGCGGCGCCTACCGCTGCTGCAAGTACTCCTCGATCAGTTCCGCCTTGCGAAGCAGGTACGGAATGTGCTGCTCGGTGATTTCGGTAAATCGCCCGATCACCTTCAGGTGGTGTTCAAACTCTTCGGCGAACTTGCGGTGTTCCTGGTCGCGCCACGTCTTGCCCAGCGCCGCCAGTTCGGTGGCCATCACCGTGAGCCGGTCGCGGACGTCGGTGTTGAACTTCTTGAGGGTCCGGGCGAACCGCCGGAGGTCGTCCGGGTCGACAATGGCTTGGGGCATGGTGTTCTCCGAGGGCGGGCGGTGCGTGGGCGCGCCGGTGCAGCGGCCATCAGCTCGCGCTGTTGGAGTTCACGCTTTAGCGTGCCGAATGTCGCACACCCTTCGATTGCACGCTGAAGCGTGAACTCCAACGGGGCTGGTCGGGGACTCGACTGCGAGCCCGTTCTGGGACGCGGGCGCCTTGCGAAGGTCCGGTACTCAGTATACACCAAACCGGCTACGCCAGCGCGCCGGCGTCGGCAAGGGCGGTGAGTTTGGGCAGCAGGCGTCGGGCCGCCCGGGCACGGTGGCTGAGCACCGCCTTGGCCACCGGGCCCAACTGGCCGAAAGACCGATGGTATTCGAACAGTTCGAACAGGGGGTCGTAGCCGAACCCGGCCGAGCCGCGCGGCTCCGTGAGGATTCGGCCCCGACAGGTGCCGTGGCTTTCGGCGCGGACCGCGCCGGAGGGGTCGGCCAGCACCATCTGGCACACGTAGCCTGCCCCACGGTCGGTCGGGGCCACCCCGGCTAGCCGCGTCAGCAGCAGCCGATTGTTCGATTCGTCGGTGGCGCCGGGGCCGGAGAACCGGGCCGAGTACACGCCCGGCGCCCCGCCCAAGGCGTCAACCGCCAGCCCGCTGTCCTCGCCCAGCACCCAGTGGCCGAGGTGGCGGGCTTGTTCGGTCGCCTTCTTGGCCGCGTTCTCGGCGAAGGTCTCGCCGTCTTCGACCACGTCGGCGCCGTCGGCGAAGTCGGCCAGGGTGCGCAGTTCGACGCCGGCCGGCGCAAGCAGCCGGGCAAGCTCTTCCCCCTTCTTCCGGTTGGTGGTTCCAAGGACGAGCATGATCGGGCCTACCACAGCGAGGTCCGGCCGCTCAGCGCCGCGCCGATCGAACGGCGGGGCACCTCGACGGGAATCGGTTGGATGTCCAGCGGGATGCCCACGATGGTCTTCTGCGCCATGGCGCCGGGCGGCTGGCCGGGGATGTTCGCCGGCTGGGAGGCGAACTTCTGCATGAGTTTGTGGATAGTGGGATTGATCTCCATTCTCCCGTCCGCGCGGGGGGTGCCCACCGAATCGAAGCTTCCCACGGTCACGATGCTGGCGTACCGGTCGTGGAACTGGTAGGCGTCGTAGCCCATCATGCGCAGGGCCCGGCACAACCGATCGGCCTTTTCGGCCGCCTCGGCCAGTCCGCCGCGGAAGCCACGGGCGCCCCGCTCGACCGCCTCGATCTCGTTCTGCTTGATGAGCGTCCTTCCCCGGAACGTGGCCACTTGCAGCGTGTAGCGCCCCGAGCAATCGAGCAGGCTGTGCTGCACGCCGGTGTTCCACTCCAACACCTCGGGGTCGACGCCGTCGGGCGCGAAGTAGTCTTTGGAGAGCAACGGGTTGGTCGTCACAAAGGCCTTGTTCAAGGGCCCGGCCGTGTCGCGGTCGCGGTTGATTTGGCTTGCCAGGGCCCGCCACCCGGCAAGGTTCCGCGTGGTGGGCCGCGAATGGTCGATTTCGAGACATTCCGGCTCGAACTGCTTCAGCCGTCTGAGCGTGCGCTGCGCTTCGGGATCGTCAACCGCCGGGTAATCGCCCACCAAAACCGCGATCTCGTCGACCGTGTCACCGCGTTGATACAGCATCTGCACCGGCCCGCCGTACCGATCCAGACCTCGGCCCTCCGGTTGTTCCAGGTTGAAGTGGATGCGGTGCATGTAAGCGGGCAGCTTGTACCGCCTGCGCAGTTCCAGCACCAGTTCGCGGGCCTGTTCCTCGGCCCCCTCGCCCGAAAACGTGCAAGCCAAGATAGTCCAGGGGCCGTTTTCCTCGGTGAGCAGGTAGTCCTTGTTCGGATCGGATTCCACCCGGTCGCGGGTGATCAGCGATAGCCAAGGTGGAGCGGCCGACACGGCCCCGGAGGACAAACTGCCTGCCATGATGGCACAGAATGCGGTGGCGAAGAGCCTTTTTTGTCTCATGGTCGAAATCCTTGCCGAGAAGATGAGTCGTGAGGCTGGTTTTCGCCGCGGATGTTAGCAAAACGGGCCTCCCACTGCCAGACCGGATTGGGGAAAACGCTCCCTTCTTGCCCATGCCATGCCGTGGCTACCGGGCCGCCCCTTCGGGCAGGCAATCCGGCATCTTGCGGCGCGAGGGGCGCGGAGTTTGACAACGTGATCGCGGCGCTGCGTTTCTGATTTCGTCGCATGGCAAGTCTCGTTCGGGTCGGCGCGGAAATGGACATGCGTACAGACACCCAAGCTTCGCAG
>PWXP01000277.1 GCA_003561895.1 Planctomycetaceae bacterium
AGGTCGCGTACAACAATGGTGGGGCCGCACAAGCCGCAACCAAGCTGGTTTGCACGCCGCCTGCCTGGAATCGCGCCGGCAATAGCGACCGATGCCCCACCAGAGAGTAGGGTCAAGGTCGCGTCATTCGATGGTGGGGCTTCACAAGCCGCAGCCGAGCTTATTTCCAACCCGCCGGCCTGGAAGTACGCCGGTCATAGCGACCGATGCCCCACCAAGGAGGCGGCTTGTTTGACCCACCCTACCTATCGTGAATAATCCGGGTATAAACGCAGCTTTCACCCGCCGGCGCGCAGGGCACGCAGGAGAACACGATACCAGAACACGATACCAGCCACTGGTAATTTCGTTCGTCTTCGATTAAGATGGAATTGGAGGTGACCGAAGGGGACGCGGAGCCGTCCCATTTTCGCGGCGCAAAGGGCGTTTCTGCCCATTCAGCCACCCTTCTCCGCCGGCGAAAATCGGGACAGCCCCCCGTGAACGGTTACAAAAACCGAAACGGCCGATCGAACGGCAACCTTTTCGATGGGTACGGCCATGCAGGCGGATGCGGATATCGAGGGCATTTACCGGAAGCATCGCCGCGAGATGTTGGCCATGGCCGCGGCGATTACGAAGTGCCCGAACCGGGCGCAAGACGCCGTGCAAACGGCGTTTTGCCAGCTTTGCGCTTCCGGCCGGCAGGCCAACGGCGACCAGGTGGCGTATGCGTTCGCCGCGGTCCAAAACGCCGCCGTCGACCAGAAGCGTGCGTTGGCAGGGGGCGCCCAACCGCTCGCCAACCTGGAAGTGGAAGCCGATCCATGCCCGGATCCGCTGTGGGAACTCATAGCCGGCGAGGACCGCCGGCTTGTCCGGGGGCTGGTGCGGTCGCTGCCCAGGCGACAGCGCGAAGTGGTGATCCTGCACCTGTACACCGGGCTGACGTTCGGGCAGATCGCCGACGCGTTGGACGCGCCGCTGTGGACGGTAGCCTCCCGCTACCGGCGCGCGTTGAACCACCTGCGAGAGTCATTGCATTCCTGCGAATGGCCGAGGCCGAGGTTGCCGAGGTGAGATGACGGAGAACCGCACGTACGGTTCGGAGGGGGGCGGCCGAACTCAATCGGTCGTCCCTACCCCTATCATTGGCGCGGCCTGCACCGGCGAACGGAAGAGCCAGGTGTTCTCTGGTACTCTCGGACACGTAGCATGACTTCTCAGGCAACGGAGTATTCGGCACCCGCCTCCGGCGGGGGTGCGGGGCCGCGGGGGGGCATCGAGCCCCGGTGGATGCTCATTGCCGTTTGTGCGGCAACCGGGCTGGCGCTGTCGGCGGCGCTGTTCTCTCTCCTATCGCACCGCGAAACCCGCCTGGCCGAAGCCCGCTTCCAACTCCGTGCCGAGCGCCAGGCCGACCAAATCCACCACGCCGCCAGCGATCTCGTCACCTCCTTGCGCGTCTTGGCCGCGTTCTTCGCCCGCTCGGAACTGGTCGAGCCCGACGAGTTTCGCGTTTTCACGGAATCGCTGGTGAGGAACCTTCCCGGGCCGCCGGTGTTCGGGTGGGCTCCCGGCGTAGTGGGCGACGACGGCAGCGAATCGTACCCCGTGCTCTACCTGACCGACGGGGGGGAGTGGCCGGTCGAAGTCGGTTGGGACCCCGCTGCGATGCCCGAATGCCGCGAGGCGTTCCACCGGGCTCGCGATTGGGGCGCGGTGGCCGCGAGCGCTCCGTTCGCCCTTGGCCCGGATTATTCCTCTACTTAGGGTGGGTCAAGGTCGCGTACAACAATGGTGGGGCCGCACAAGCCACAACCAAGCTCATTTCCAGCCCGCCTGCCTGGAATCGTGCCGGCAATAGCGACCGATTCCCCACCAGAGAGGCGGCTTGTTTGACCCACCCTACCTGTCGTGAATAATCCGGGCTCGGCGACCGGAACTGACCCGCCGGATGACGGGAGGCGTCGAGGAAGCCCCACGATAAGAAGACGCCGGCCTTGCTGTCCTTACGGACGCGTCCGTCATTGGGGGGGATGCTCCCGCGCAATCACGACCACTTGCCTGTCGAAACGCCCGAGTCCCCCCGCGAACGGTTACGAGGCGGGCAACGCGCAGGCAAAAGGGGGACCGTCCCGTCGTCGCAGCGTTCCAGGCGGTTCGGCTCCCGGACGCGGTGCCGCGAAAGCGGGGACAGTCCCCCGTGAACAGGGTAGCCGCCAGGCGGGCGCGCCGATCGCCTCGAACAGGCAACGTGCCACCGCACGCTTCAGGGTTCGCGCCCGCATGGGGCGCCGCAACCCGTGTAAGGCCATGGGTCCGCAAACGGCCGGCGCGCCGCCGGCAAGCTGGAAAAATGAGAAACGGGAAAGGGCTCCTGTCTACGGGGTTTCGAGAAACGGGTTGCACCGACTCGGGTAAACGGACTCCTCTTCAAAAGGAACTGAAATCTTCCGGTACTCGCCCGGTACCTGCATATACCCGACAGGTGCGCGATGTCAAGAGAAAATAGGCCCGGACCGGGCCTATCGGAAGAACGGTCGGCGGCAAGGTTTTCGCAAGTGCCCAGCCTTCCGGAAAGGCTCACGCCCAGTCGAGTCCGGTCACCGTTTGAACGCGGTCCTCGAAGTCGCCGAGAAGGCCGCCGATGACGTCCCAGCCGTCGCGGCGGCGAAGCTCGATGTCGCCCTGCGGATTGATGCGAACGACGCTCTGCTCCCGCACACCGACCTGGGCGAGCTGCTCAGTGGTCAGTCCGGTGGCCTCGTCGTCCTCGACGAGGTTCAGCAGTGTCTTGCCGGTCATTTCAATGAAGTGCATGGCCCTTTTGCCCAAAAAAGTCGCCTCGTATCCGGGGAACAGGCCCCGACGGGTGCCGGGCTTCCTCCCACGGCCCCTGAGCATAGCCGACGATAAGGCCCCCGTCAATTAGCCTCCCCGGCCGACCCCTCAGTAAGGCCGTATGAGACTGCTACTGCAGAAGGGGGATTGCCGCCGCATTGCGCACAACGATAATAAAGGCTGTAGGCGGCCCTTATCGAACAAGGCTGGCTCCGATGCACTGAACTAGGAGCACGCTTGGAGACGACCTGGGCACCTTGACCCTGCCGAGGGAATGCCAGTGCGGATTGCCGAAAACGAAAGGAGTAACAAAAACGGTAAGCGTTCACGGGTCGGAAATCGTCCCGGTGCTCGGCCGCGGCAGGAAATTAGCCGCAACGCGCTAGCGTCCGGTTCTCGTTTTAAGCCAAGGCAAACCGGGGCTAGCGCCCTGCGGCTGATTTCCGACCCGTGAACGCTTACCGAAAACGGGAGGAAGGTGTCGCATGGGAAGAGCTGCCCGAGGGACAGTCCGCCATCTCTCCGCCCGCGTTCGAAAAGCTCACCACCCCGGCCGACTATCGCCGATTTGCCGACCGGGTGCGCGAGCGGACCGGCGGCATTCCGGTGGGGATGAAAATGTCGGCGCAGCACGTCGAGGCCGATGTCGACTTCGCCCTGGAAGCGGGGGTCGATTACATCATCCTCGACGGCCGCGGCGGGGCCACCGGCGCGGCGCCGCGATTGTTCCGCGACCACATTTCCGTACCTACCATCCCCGCCCTGGCCCGGGCACGCCGCCACCTGGAACCGCGAGATGGCCGACCTGGCGGGCATCCGGTATGCCGGGGCAGGCGGGTGGCCGCCGGAAACATCGGAAACATCGGAAACAAGCGTTTCGAAGGAGAGTATTTCCCAACCCCAACAGGAGGAAACCAGTCGTATGTCTACTCAAGAGAATCTTCAATCGGCATTCGCGGGCGAAAGCCAGGCGAATCGGAAGTACCTGGCCTTTGCCAAGAAGGCCGATACGGAGGGGCGCCCGCAAATCGCCAAGCTGTTCCGCGCGGCGGCGGCGGCCGAAACCGTCCACGCCCACGCCCACCTGCGCGTGATGGGCGGCATCCAGGACACGAAGGCGAACCTTCAAGAGGCCATCGAAGGCGAGGGCCATGAGTTCAAGAGCATGTACCCGGGGTTCGTCCAGGAGGCCGAAGCCGAGGGCAACCAAGCCGCGCTGAACTCGTTCCGCAACGCCATGGCGGTGGAGGAGATTCACCACAATCTCTACACCGAGGCCCTGGAAACGCTTTCGGCCGGCAACGACCTGCCGGACGCCCCCATCCTCGTGTGCGACGTGTGCGGCAATACGGTCACGGGCGAAGCGCCCGACGAGTGCCCGGTCTGCGGAGCGCCGAAGCAAAGATTTCAGGAGGTCGCGTGAGGATGTGTATTGTCTCCGCGGCGCTTCGTCGATCCGGGCGGATCGATGAGGGCCGAGGAATTGTCCCGTCTTCCAATGATGCGGACTGTTGACCGGTTCGTGCCCGAGCAGTTCCACGCCCTCGGGCAGGTCGAATGCGGCTTGCCACTGCGGCCCGGGGATAGTAGAGTAGGAGGGGCCGAGGAACGAGACACCATATCGCCCGCCCCGCCCGGTGGCGGGTCGCGTTCCTCGCCGCACGCATAACCGCCAACGGTTACGCCCGCCCTACCTTCCACGCCCACCCGGTTGAAGCTGGTAAGAACGACATGATCGAAAAATCGTTAGACCGAAAACTAGCACGAATTCTCGCCGATCCGGCCTGCGATGAGTTCATCCTGGCCGACGCGAAGGACGCCGACATGGCCTTCGGCATGGCCGCGCCCGGCCGCAGCCCGGAGTACCATGCCGCGGAGGGCCGTTTCCGCTCGCTGGACGAATACCGCGAGTTGATTCGCCAGAACACCCGGCAGGGACTGCTCGACATCATGCTCATCAGCGCCGGCAATGCCGAGGTGCTCGTGTTCGAGGAACGGCTTTTCGACCAAAGCCATATAACCCCTGCCATTCGGGCGAATGATACAACCGATCTGTGGCTGGCCCAGGGCGGGGTGTACCCGAAGGAGCCCTCGCGCCCGTTCCGCTCGGCCTCGATCGACCAGGCCATGTGCGGCAAGCCGGTGTGCGAGCCGCACGAGCGCCGCGGGGGCGTCGACCTGGGGCTCTACTCGGTCACGTTCAACAACGCTTTGACCCCCGACCACCAAACCCTCCACGAATACAAGCGTTTCCGCGACGAGGCCTCGGCCAAGGGATTCCGGCACTTCCTCGAGGTGTTCGACCCGAACGCCCCCGTCACGCCCATCCCCGACCTCAGCCGGTTCATCAACGACATGATCGCCCGCGCCCTGGCCGGCACCGCGGGCCCGTCGCGCCCGCTGTTCCTGAAGATCGCCTACCACGGCCCGGCCGTCATGGAGCAACTCGTCCGCTACGATTCGCGCCTGGTGGTAGGCATCCTGGGCGGTTCTTCCGGCACGACGTTCGACGCCTTCCACCAGCTTTGGGAGGCCCGCAAGTACGGCGCCCGCGTGGCCCTGTACGGCCGGATGATCAACAACTCGGAGCACCAGCCGGCGTTCATCGAGCACCTGCGCGCCGTGGCCGACGGGCATTTGGAGCCTGCCGAGGCGGTTCGCTCGTACCACGGCGCCCTTCAGCGCCACGGCATTCGGCCGATGCGCAGCCTGGAGGACGACTTGCAGCCCACCCGGCGCGCCCCCGCCTACTCCGGCGCCGCCCGTCCGGCCCCTACTGCCGCTGCCACCACCGGCCCGCCCGCTGCGCCCGAGGGCGCCTACCCCACCACCCCCGACGGCCGGCCCGACTTCGCCCGCATGACCAACGCCCAGAAGATCGCCTTCAATCGCCGGCGCTGGCAGCGGATTCTGGGATAACGGCCCGCGCGAATGCCCCCCGGCTTGCCCCTATCATTCCGAAATTCGGTTGGCGCATGATTTGCTCAAGGGGGGCAGACGGCGGCGTACCGTCACGCGGCAGGCTGCCGACACTGGTCATCATAAGCCGTCGCGGCGTCGAAACGGTGGACCTGCCCATCCGGAAAACGAACCGCTTGCAGCTCTCGCTCCGATGCCTTGCGGAGTTGGCCGATGAGGTCGGCGATCTTCAGCGTTTCGTTTTTTTTAGCCCGTAGAAGTCGAGAATCTGCCGCACTTGCTCGGCACGCACGGCCACGCCGCGGGCTTGCAGGCC
>PWXP01000674.1 GCA_003561895.1 Planctomycetaceae bacterium
TCGTCTCAGGTTGCTCTCCACCCTCCCTCGCGGGAACGCAGTTACCACTTTCGACTACAGGCCGGTAACGTTAGCCTGGGAGGGACTTCCACCCCCCTGATCAAACGCCTTCACAGGCGCATTAGCAGGCACACGCCGTTGTGCCGTCCCCCGGGAAAGCAGTTTGCACCTAGAAACGGAAGAGCCGATATGATCTCCACCCCGCTCTCGCTGCTGAACTGCCCCACCCGCCGCCGCCCGGTAACCTACGCCACGCAAACAAGCCACTTCCATTTCCGCACGCCGCTCATTGGCGGACCCGATGGCGATCAACGCGCCGCGACCACCACGCACGTTGCCCGCAGCGACTACGCGGCCAACGCCGGGGTGCATTGGGTGCAGGCCCCCGCCGGGGCCCTGCACACCGGCAGCGGCCCGGCCGATTACGGCACCGGCGCGGCGCAAAGCTACTACCAAGACGTGTGGGCGCCGCGCATCGAGCAAGTGACCGGTGTGATCAGCGTGACGACCCAGTTCTCACCCGCCCACGTCCGCGACGGTCTGAGCAACACCTACCTGGTGGGCGAGAAGTACCTCGACCCCGACCGGTACACCACGGGCACTTGTGCCGGCGATAACGAGAGCATGTACATGGGCACGAACCCCGACATCGAACGGTTCACGTTCATCACCCCCTGGCGAGATCAGTCCGGTTACCCGGATACTCACCGATGGGGCAGCGCCCACCCCTCCGCTTTCAACATGGCTTTCTGCGACGGGTCGGTGCGGCACATCAGTTTTTCGATCAACTCGGATGTCCACCTCGCCCTGATCCTTGGTGCGCCAGTAGTAGAGCGGCGCGCAGCGCCCCTGGTTCCGCCAACTCTTGAGCACCTCGCCCACCACGTACGTCTCGAACAGCGCCCCGGCCATGGCGCCGCGCGCCGCGGTTTCGGCGCTGCGCCAGCCGGTCAGGTAACACACCAGCCCCGTGTTCAGGAAATTTCGGCGTTTTGACCAGACGCTTGCCCACGTTCCGGTAGAACGGCTCGAGCAGCAGCACCTGGCAACTGGCCTCCAGCACGCTGAGCCACTGCTTGACGGTACTGACGGCCACGCCGACATCGCGGGCCAACTCGCTCATGCTGAGCATCTGCGCGGTCCGCGCGGCACAGGCGCGCAGGAAGCGGTCGAAGTCGCGCAGGTCGCCCACGCGCAACAGGTCGCGCACGTCGCGCTGCAGGTAGGTGGTCACGTACGACGCCAGGTAGGCCTCCACGTCCAAGTCGGGCTCGGCGACCAACCGCGGGAAGCCCCCGTCCCAGATGGCGGCAAAGACGGAGTTTATATCTCCACAGAGCAACAGGGCGGGGAATTCGGCCGACAGCCGCCCGACGGTGGCCTCGATGGCTCTGGGGATGTACGTCATACGACTATTTTGCGATGTCGCCCTAAGATAGTCAACCTGAGCACACACCCCGGGATGCTTGCAAACGGGGGGCGGTGGAGATACACTTGTAACGATAAGGACCGTGCCCTCCGCCGAGCGGCGGAAAGTAACGTACCCCCCACGTAGGATGGACATTCCTGTCCGTCAGCCAACGACGGACAGGAATGTCCATCCTACGCGGAAGACGGACACGAATGTCCATCCTACGGTGGAGACGCACGGGCCGACGCATCCGCCCAGCGCATGTCCTGCTCGGCTCGCGCAACGTACAAGTAAGGAGAACCACTGTGATGTCTACGAACATGCCTGCCCGATCGAATGTACTGAAGTGGAGTGCGGTCGCAACCACTCTTCTGGCTGCCACGTTGCTGCCGGCGCGGGGGCGCGGCGAATCGGCCCCGAACCCGCCCCTGCCGGCCATCGACCAGGCCTCCTGGATCTGGGGCGATATGAACCGCGACCTGGCCGAGTTCCGCACCGAGTTCACGCTCGACCGCCCTCCGGAAGCCGCCAGTGTGCTCATCACGGCCGACAACGGCTATGAACTGTACGTCAACGGCGAACTGATCGGCTTCGACATCGGCCCCGGCAGCGAGGTATGGAATTCGATCGAGCGGTGGGACGTCAAAGACCACCTGCAACAAGGGCGGAACGTGCTGGGCATTCGCGGGATATGCCTCGGCGGCAGCCGCGGCGTCGTTGCGGCGCTGCGGGTCGACAGGGACGGCGCCGAGCCGCTTGAACTGGTGACCGACGCCACCTGGCGGGCGACCACCTCGGAGGCCGACCCCGCGGAATACTCGCTCTCGGAATATGAGGAAGGGGAACACTGGGTCGCCGCCGCGGCGCTGGGCCCGATGGGCATGGCGCCGTGGGGGAAGCTGGAGTATGAGGGCTCGCGTGGCGGGCGGCGCCTCGGCTCGCTGCCGGTCCGGCTCGCACTGAGCCGGGCCGACACCCAGTTCGACTGGCCCGGGGCCGTCGCTTTCATCGCCGACGATTGCAGCATCTACAAGAAGCTTAGTGGCCAAGCGTGGGGTATCGAGTTCCGCATCGGCGACTGGACCCGGGCGTACACCATGTTCGACCTGCCCTGCCCGTCGAAGATCGGCCGGAGGCTCATGGTGCTCGATCCCGCCGGCCCGGACGCGAAGCCGCGCGTGCTGATCGACGCGGGCGACGGGGTGCTCGGCTCGCCCAGCGTCACGTACGACGGCAAGTCGATCCTCCTGGCCATGGCGCCGGAGGGAACGAGCTTTTTCCACATCTACCGCGTGCCCGCCGGCGGCGGCACCCCGCAGCAGCTCACCCACGGCCCGTTCCACGACATCGACCCGGCCGAACTGCCCGACGGGCGGATCGTGTTCACCTCGACCCGCATCGGCACGTTCGAGGAGTACCACGGGGCGCCGTCGCGGGCGCTGTTCGTCATGGAGGCCGACGGGAGCGAAATCCGTCCGATCACCCACACGCCCATCTTCGACAACGAGCCGGCCGTGATGGCCGACGGGCGGATCGCCTTCGTGCGCAGCGACAACTTCTTCGGCCGGGCGAAGGTGGAAACGCAAATCCACGCCTTCCGCCCGGACGGCACGGCCGGGCAGACGGAACTGGGGGCCGACACCGGCGCGGTGTACGGCACGCGGCTGCGCATGTTGGGCTACGGCAGCCCGGCCCCGCTGCCCGACGGCCGCCTGGCGGTCATCTCGAACCGCGGCAATTTCGTGGCCAACCCGAGCGGCGCGGAGCCGTCGTTCCACCGGCTTCCCGGCGGGCTGGGCGACCTGGCCCCGCTGCCCGACGGCCGATTGCTCGTCACCGTGCTCCACCATCAGCGGAGCGACCGGCGCAGCCGCGCGCTGGCCGTGCTCGATCCGGCCGACAACCGGATGGTGAACATCTACGAGTCGGACGACACGCCCATCCACTCGCCCGTGTTCCTTGGGCCGCAGCCGCGCCCGCCGGTCCTGCCCAGCACGGTGGACGATTCGCGCGCCGGCCTGCCCAGTGCCACGGGGTTTCTGTACGCCCAGAACGTGCACATCACGCGGAAGACGCAGGCCGACTGGGGGCAGATTCGCGCCATGCGGGTGCTCCGCTCCCGGGGCGTGAGCGTGCGGTCGTCGCACTGGGATTTCGTCCACCAGGGTAAGGAGGTGATCGAGTTGGGCACGGTGCCCATCGGCCCCGACGGCTCGTTCGCCGTCGAGGTGCCGGCCGACGTGCCGATCGCGCTGCAAGCGGTCGACGCCGAGGGGCGCTCGGAGTTGAACGAGATGTCGTGGATTTACGTCCGGCCGGGCGAGACCCGCTCGTGCACCGGCTGCCACGAACCCCGCCGGGGCGCGCCCCCGGTCGATAGCCGCCTGGCCGAAACGCAGCGCGTGCGGCCGCTGAAACTGCTCGACCGCGGCGAGCCGCACCGGTGGCGGGGGAACAACTCCGGCGTGTCGGGCATGATGGACTTGCAGTTCGAGCGGTTCCGCGAAACGGCCTCGCTGAACCTGTACCGCGATACGGGCGATCAACTGGAGCCGGGCCGGAACGAAACGGCCGCCTGGGTCGAGAAGCTTCGCGACGACGATGAGTACGTACGCATCTCGGCCGCGAACCGCCTGGCCGTGTTCCGCGACCGAGCCGCCGCGCCCGCCCTGGCCGCCCTGCTGCGCGACGAAAGCCGCGAGGCCCGCGTGGCGGCCGCCATGGCGCTGGCCGCGTGCGGCACGCGGGAAAGCGTGGCCCCGCTGCTCGACACGCTCGAAGACCCCGACGTGAACGTCGCGCAGGCGGCAGCCGTGGCCCTGGAGGGCCTCACGGCGCATGCCGTGCCCGTCGACGTGCCCGCCGACGCCGACGCCCGGCGCCGCCAGGCCACCGCATGGCGGGCGTGGCTGGGCGAGAACCCGTGGCCCAAACTCGAAGCGGCGCTGATCGAGCGCATCGACAGCGACGACCGCGTGGCCCAGCGGCAGGCGATCCGGGCGCTCGGGCACGTCGGCGGCGACGCCGCCCGCGCCGCCCTGCGCGCGTACGTGGCCCGCCAGAAGGACAACAACCCGTATCCCCGATTTACCGGCAGGAATCGCACCGACCGGTTCACGTTCCATGCCGCCTCGCCGCTGAACCCGCGGACCTTGCAAACGGCCACCCGGGCGCTGGGCTTCCTGAACGACACGGAATCGGTCGCGCTGCTGCGGCAGATCCTGGCCGAGCACACCGAGCCGCAAACCGGCAACCTGTTCCTGGCCGAAGCGGCCGCCGAGGCCCTGGGCTGGATCGGCACGCCGGAGGCCGAAACCGTGCTGATCGACGCCTTCGCCCGGCTCGGATGCTATTCGACCTACGTGGGCTGGTACAGCGACCACCCGGCGCTGTATGCCTGCCACTCGTCGCCCGTGCACGCCCGGGTGCTCGAGGCGCTGGACCGCATGGGTTCGACCCGCGCGGGGCCCATCGTGCCGCACATCATCCGTTCCGTGCCGACCGACCCCGACCGGGCGTTGTACCTCGAAACCGACACGTACGAGTTGCTGGCCGGGCGGGTGATCCGCCGCAGCGGACGTGGCGACGAGTTGATCGAGACGTGCCTGGCCATGCTGGGCGACCCCGACGCCGAGGCTTCCGAGGAGTTGCAGCAGGCCGTCAGCGTCACGGTGAACGCCTGGGCCGGGCACCCCTGCGCCGAGAACCGGGCGGCGCACATCCTGGCCTCGGCGTGCCGCGACCTGCGTTATGCTCCGGCGGTGCTGGCCGCCTACGAACGATACCTGGCCGAACCGGAGGAAACGTTCCCCCGCCGGCTGAACGACCCGCCGACGTTTCGGGTCCGGCTTCCGCGTCGCCACTGGGTGCTGTTTTTCCTGGGGCGGGCGTTGGGCAACCTGGGCGATCCGTCGTCGGTCGATACGCTCCTGGCGTCGCTGGCGCCGGAGTTGAACGAGGGGCGCCACGGCCGGCCCGACCCCGCCGAGCCCAACATCCACCTGCTGCAGATGGAGGCGACGCCCTGCTGGCGCGCGGCCGCCGCCTGGGCGCTGGGCCGCATTGGCGACCCCCGGGCCGTGCCCGCCCTGCTCGCGGCGGCCGGCTCGATGGACAACGCCGTCGACACGCGCTACGCCGCGGCCGAAGCGCTGGTCGACATTGCCGATCCCGACAGCATCCCCGCCATCCAGGCGCTGGCGGCCGGCCACCCGGAGGTTTCCACCCGCCGCAAGCTGCTGGAAGCGTGCGAGTGAGGGTGCGCCGCCCCGGTGAGTTACTTGGTCTCTCGTTCAGGAGATCGGGGGACAGTGGCCTCAGGCCGTTGCCGGGTTCGGTTGACAATGCGACCGCTTTGCGTCTTCTGAGCTGCTTTGAGCTTATCGAACAGAAGCCGCAGGTCATGGCCGCATTCCTCGGACAAATCGTCCTTGATCGCCCATAGTTCTTTGAGTATCTGCACTTTAGGAGATCTTTGTGAACCTGAGTGAAGTTCAGACCTCCCGACATAGCCCCTTCATGATATGACAGGTTCCGGGGTCTGAACAGCCAGGCGAAGGCGAAGGTGGGTGCCGGGGAAGGGGACGGCAAGGGCATCGAGCTGCTCGCATAAA
>PWXP01000487.1 GCA_003561895.1 Planctomycetaceae bacterium
ATCCTCGCCTCGCTTCGCCACTATTGGCGCACCCATCTTGCCGTGGCCGCCGGGGTGGCGGTGGCCGCCGCGGTGCTCACCGGCGCCCTGCTGGTGGGCGATTCGATGCGCGGCAGCCTGCAGTTCCTGGTGCTCGACCGGCTGGGGCGCATCGACCACGTGCTGCCGAGCGACCGGTTCTTCCGCCGGGAACTGGCCGACGAGCTGGCCGTCGCCCCCGAGTTTCCGCAGGCCTTCGACGCCGCCGTGCCGGCCATCCTGCTCGAGGCCAGCCTGGAAAACCCCGATCCCGACAAGCCGGCGCGCGTCAACGACGTGAACCTGGTCGGATGCGACGAGCGGTTCTGGCAGTTGGGCGAGGGGGCGGGCGAAAGGCAACCATCCGCTTCTCGCGGCGAGCCCCCGGTTCTGCCCGGCCCGCGCCAGGTGGTGCTCAACCGGGCGGCGGCCGGCGCGCTGGGCGTGCAGCCCGGCGACGCCGTCCTGCTGCGCCTGCCGCAGCCGGGCGACATCCCCGCCGAGAACCCGCTGGGCCGGCGGCACGAGACCGTGGGCACCGCGCGGCTGGAAGTGGCCGACGTGGTGCCGAACGAGGGCCTCGGCCGGTTCGGACTGCAAGCCATCCAGCACCTGCCGCGGAACGCCTACGTGCCGCTCGATTGGCTCGCCGACCGGCTCGACCGCCCTGGGCGCGCCAACGCCATCCTCGTGGCCGAGCGGAGGGGACGGTCCCCATCCCCGCCGCAACACAGGGAAGTATCCCCCGCCCTCCAGGAGCTGCTCCGCCCCCAACTGACCGACTACGGGTTGCGGCTGGAGCAGACCCCGCGAGGATATTTCCAAATCACCTCGGAACGCATGGTGCTGTCGCCGCAAGTCGAGGCGGCCCTGCGGCCGGCCGTCGAGCGGCTCGTCGACGAAGGCGGCCGCGCCGAAGCGGTGCTCACGTACCTGGCCAATACGATTGCCGCCGGCGAGGGCGGGCAAAACGACGTGTCCCCTTCGCCTGACAATGCCGACTTACCGGCGGCCCGGAACCGCGAGATCCCCTACTCGACCGTTACGGCCATCGACTTCGCCAAAGAGCCGCCGCTCGGACCGTTTTACTGTTCCGAGGGCCGGCCGCTCGAACCGCTGGGCGAGGGCGAAATTGCGCTGAACCGGTGGGCGGCGGAGCAGCTTGACGCCGCCCCCGGCGATCGGGTTCGCCTCACCTATTTCAGCCCGGAGACTCCCCACGGCGACCCGGAGGAGTACACCGTCGAGAAGCGGTTGGCGGCGGTGGTGGAGCTTGCCGGCGCGGCGGCCGACCGCGAGTTGACGCCGCGCGTTCGGGGCATCACCGACGAGTTGACCATGGCCGAGTGGGACCCGCCGTTCCCGTTCGATCCGACGCGCATCCGCCCGGCCGACGAGGAGTATTGGGAGGAGCACGGCCCCACGCCCAAGGCGTTCGTATCGCCGGCCGCCGGCCGGCGGCTCTGGGCGAGCCGGTTCGGGGAAGCGACGGGACTCAGGATCGCGCCGCCCGAGGGAATGACGGCCGACGAGCTTCAGGCCCGCCTCACGCCCCCGCCCGAGGCCATGGGCTTCATATTCCAGCCCATCAAAGAGCAGGGGCTGATTGCCGCGGAGGGCACCACGCCGTTCAACGTGCTGTTCCTGGCGTTCAGTTCCTTCCTGATCGCCGCGGCCGTCATGCTCATCGTGCTGCTGTTCCGGCTGGGGGTCGACCGGCGCGCGGCCGAGTTGGGCATCCTCACGGCAACCGGGTTCGAGCGGCGGAAGGTCGTCCGGCTTCTGACCGCCGAGGGGGCGCTCGTGGCCGCCGCCGGTTCGCTGGTCGGCACGGCCGCCGGGGTGGGCTACGCCGCGCTGATGGTCCTCGGACTGCGCACCTGGTGGCTCGCCGCCGTGGTGACGCCGTTTCTGCGACTCTACGTAACCCCTGAAAGCCTGATGCTGGGCTTCTTCAGCGGGCTGGTGCTGGCGGCGCTGGCAATCTGGTGGTCCGTCCGGCGCGCCGCGCGCGTATCGCCCCGCCGGCTGATGGCCGGAACGGTCCAATCGGAAGCCGATGCCGTCGCCCGGCCCAATCGCTGGGAACCCGCCGCCGGCCGGGCACTGTTGGCGGCGGCGCTGCTCCTGGGGCTCGCCGCCGGGCGGCTGGGCGAGGAGATGCAAGCGGCCGCGTTCTTCGGCGCCGGCGCCCTGGTGCTCGCCGGGCTGATGCTTGTGCTCCGCAACCGGCTCCGGGCGGGGGCGACCGGCGCGGCGGTCAGGGCCGGAAGCGGCAACCTCCGCCGCCTGGCCGTGCGCAGCGCCGCCCGCAACCCCGGCCGCAGCACCCTGTGCGTGGGGCTGGTCGCGTCGGCCACGTTCCTCATCGTCGCCGTCAGCGCGTTCCACCTCGACCCCACCGAGCGGGAGCCGAGCCTCCACAGCGGCGACGGCGGGTTTGCGCTGGTGGCCGAAAGCACCCAGCCGATCTACCACGATCTGGACTCGCCCGAGGGCCGCACGGCCCTCGGCTTCATGCCCGAGCAGGAGGAATTGCTCCGGCAGTGCGAGATCATCTCGCTGCGGGTCCAGCCGGGCGACAACGCAAGCTGCCTGAACCTGTACCAGGCGCGGCAGCCGCGCATCCTGGGCGTCTCGCCCGCGCTGGTCGAGCACGGCGGCTTCGCCTGGGCCGCCACGGTGGCCGCCACGCCCGAGCAGCGCGAAAACCCCTGGCGGCTCTTACAGACGGGAGACCGCCGGGGAGTGTCCCCCATTCCCATGGCCCTCGAAAAGGACGTGGCCACCTACTCGCTGCACCTCTACGGCGGCGTGGGCGAAACGTACCCCATCACCGACGGCCACGGCCGGACCGTGGAACTACAAATCGCCGCCTTGTTGACCAACAGCATCCTGCAGGGCGATCTGCTCATCGACGAGCGGCACCTGCTGCGGCTATTCCCCGAGGTAACCGGCTACCGCTTCTTCCTCATCGCCGCTCCCAGTGACCGCGTGGCCGACGTTCGCCGGACGCTCGAGGGCGTGCTGGGCGACTACGGCTTCGCCGCCGAAACGACCGCCGAGCGGCTGGCCGGCTTCCTGGCGGTGCAGAACACGTATCTCTCCACGTTCCAGAGCCTCGGCGGGCTGGGCCTGCTGTTGGGCACCTTCGGCCTGGCCGTGGTGCAGATGCGCAGCGTGTTCGAACGCCGCGCGGAACTGGCCCTGCTGCGCGCCGCCGGGTTCCGCCGCCGCCGCCTGGCCGCTCTGGTCCTGCTGGAAAACGCCTCGCTCCTGCTGCTTGGCCTGGCCGTGGGCCTGCTGGCCGCGCTGGTGGCCGTCTTCCCGCACCTGGTCAGCCGCACCGCCGCCGTGCCCTTCGGCACGCTGGCCGGAACCCTCGGTCTCGTCCTGGCCACCGGGCTGGCCGCCGGCGCCCTGGCCGTCCGCGCCGCCCTGCGCACCCCGCTGCTGCCCGCCCTGCGCCGGGAACGCCTATAAGCGGGTAGCCGTTCACAGGGGGACTGTCCCCTTCGCATACAGCGGCGAAAACTGCCTCCGTCGCCCCGTGAACGGTTACCCCTCGTCAATGGTTACATAAGCGGTAGCCACCCGGCGTGTTGGAACCGGCAATCACGTTCCCCGGCGCGAGCCGAACCACTCGATCTGCCGGCGGGGGCAGTAAGTCAGGCCGTGCCGGGCGCAGTAGGGTTCGATCCACGCGGCCTTTTCGGCCAGGTCCTCGGCGTCGATCCCCTGCGGCATGAGCATGGCCCGCGCACGGTCGATCTCCGGCAACTCGGTCAGGTATGCTTCGACCTCGCCCAGGTCCTCCGGCCGGTCGACCACGAACTTCACCTGGTAGTCGTACTGGCGCACCAGGCGGCGCACCACGTCGGGCGCGTGGCGGGCCGTCTCGTGCCGCCAGGTCCAGCGCGCATCGCCCGCCGCGGCCGGGGTGGAATTGCGGAGCTTCGGGCTGATCGACATCAAATCGCACTCGACGGGCAGGTAGAGCGTGCCCGCGGTTTCAATGGTCATGTGCTTGCCCCCCTCGCGCAGCCGGCGGCACAAGGGGATCAACTCCGCGTAGAGCATCGGCTCGCCGCCGGTGACCACCACGTGGCCGACGCTCCCGCCCTGGCCTGCCGGCGCGGCAAGCTGTTCGGCCCGCAGGGCGATCTCCTCGACCGACAGTTCCTCTCCCTCGGGCGACCACGAGGCGAACGGCGTATCGCAGTAGCTGCACCGCAGGTTGCAGCCGCTGGTGCGCACAAATACGCTTTCGGTGCCGGTCAGCCGGCCCTCGCCTTGTAGGGAACGGAACAGTTCGGCGATACGCATCGATAGGGGTCAGGGGTCAGGGGGCAGGGGTCAGGGGGTCCACCAGGCCGGCTTCGGCGAAGCCCTTGCTGCGGAGCCGGCAGGCGTCGCAGCGGCGGCAGGGCCGGCCCCGGGGATCGGGGTCGTAGCAGGTGAAGGTGAGGCCGTAGTTGACCCCCAACGCCACGCCGCGGCAGATGATTTGCGCCTTGGTCATGGTGATCAGTGGCGCGTGAACCCGATACCGGAGCCGCCCTTCCACGCTCGCCTTCGTGGCCAAGTTGGCCATGGCCTCGAACGCGCGAATGTACTCCGGCCGGCAGTCGGGATAGCCGCTGTAGTCGATCGCGTTCACGCCAAGGTACAGGTCGGCCGCGCCGACCACCTCGGCCAGCGCCAGCCCGAGCGACAGCAGCACCGTGTTCCGGGCGGGTACATAGGTGATGGGAACTTCGCCGGCCATCGCGTCGGCGGGCTGATCCTTAGGTACCTCGATCCGATCGGTAAGCGCGCTGCCGCCGAACCGGGCCAGGTCGACCGCCATCGTCTCGTGTCGCTTCACCCCCAGCCAGGCGGCCACGCGGGCGGCCGCCTCCAGCTCGAACCGGTGCCGCTGGCCGTAATCGACCGACAGCGCGTACAGTTCGAACCCCTCCGCCCGGGCGATCGCCCCGGCGGTGGCCGAATCGAGCCCGCCGGAAAGGAGAACTACGGCCTTCAACGTACCCCTCCCATTTTTGCAGATCCCGGTAGCTTCGCGAGCCCTTATGGTTTTACACCGCCTTACCCCCTGAAAACCTTCCCTCATTCTGCCATAATAGCGGAAACCGCGTAAAGGAGCCAGCCCGTGAGCGAGCCGTTTGCCGACATTTTGGAAACTTTCGAGAACGAGTACCCGGGGCGCGACTACACCATCGAGGTCGTGGCGCCGGAGTTCACCTCGGTTTGCCCGAGGACCGGCCAGCCCGACTTCGGCACCATCACCATCCGCTACGTGCCGGACCGGCGCTGCGTCGAGTTGAAGAGCTTGAAGCTGTACTTGCAGCGGTTCCGCAACGAGGGCATGTTCTACGAGCACGCCGCCAATCGCATCCTCGACGACCTGGCGACCGCCGTCCGCCCCCGCCGCATGACCATCGAAGCCGCCTTCACTCCCCGCGGCGGCATCCGCACCACGGTGACGGCAACTGTCGGGAAGGAAACATGACAGGCGGCGGTGGCATGACAGGAGCGTACCACAATGCCCAATGGCTGTAAAGTTAACATTTAAAGCCCGTCCCCCCTGCCCCCTGTCCCCCCTGCCCCCTCAGGCGGCTCACCCATCCCTCAGCAGGGCCGTCAACCTCGCGTCGGTTGCCTGCAATCGCCGGGAAAAGTCCTCAAAATCGCGCCCGGCGGCCGGGTTCCAAATCCGCTCGCTCATCGCCGCCAGCCGGTCGCGCACGAAGGGGATGACCACCTCCTGCGGATTCTCCCACGAGCACACCTGCGCGCCAAGCACCGGCGAGCCGGCGGGCAGTTCGATGGGCTCGTAGGCGGGCCGGCGCGACTGAAAATGCTCCCAGCGGTACATGTTCCACCCGAAGATGTGCTCGACCGGCCACTGGCCGACGGGCGCCGGCCGCCGCGTGACCACGTACAGCGGCTGCCAGGACGTGTTGATGATCGTGTACCCGGCCTCCACCAGGTCGTCGGG
>PWXP01000031.1 GCA_003561895.1 Planctomycetaceae bacterium
CGGCAGCGTGTGGGCGATGTACACCGTCCTGTTCCTCATGGGCTCGCAGAGCGCCCTGTTCAGCCCGGCCAGGTACGGGGCGATTCCCGAAATCGTCCGCCCCAGCCGAATCTCGGCGGCCAACGGGCTGATGGCGATGACCACGATTGTGGCCATCGTCAGCGGCGCGGTCGCGGCCGGCTACCTGCACCATGCGACCGAGCCGCTGGGGCGAGGGCAATGGTGGCTGTCGATGGCCCTGCTGGTGGGCGTGGCCGGGGCGGGGCTGCTGACCAGCCTGTTCATCCGGCCGCTTCCGGTGGCCAACCCGGCCCGGCGGTTTCCCGTCAATCCGGCCGCGCAGGCGGGGCGCGACTTGTGGACCCTCTTCCGCGACCGGCCGTTGCTGCTGGCCGCGTTGGGCAGCGCGCTGTTCTGGGCCCTGGGCGGGCTGTTCCAGTTGAACGTGGCCAAGTTTGGCAGCGAAGGGCTCGGGTTGGACCCGAAAGACATCGGCCCGTTGCTGGCCGTCCTCGCGTGCGGGGTGGCCGTGGGAAACGTCGCCGCCGGCTGGCTTTCCGGCGGACGCATCGAGTTGGGCCTGGTGCCGTTCGGCGCGGCGGGCATCGTCGCCGGCTGCGTCCTGCTGGCCTTCGTCCCCACCGGCGAGGTGCCCGCCGACGGCGCCGCACCGCTATCGGCCGCGTACGTGACCACCGCGTTGTGCCTGCTCGGCTTGGGGCTATGTGCGGGGGTGTACGATGTGCCCTTGCAGTCGTTCCTGCAATACCGCAGCCCGGTGGCCTCGCGCGGGGCGATCCTGGCCGCCGGCAACCTGATCACGTTTACCGGCACGCTGGTGGCGTCGGGGGTGTTTCCCGCCCTGGGCGCCGTGTTCAGCGGCCGGGCCATTTTCCTGCTCAGCGGCCTGGCCCTGGCGCCCGCCGTCGTGGCCATGGTGCTGATCATCCCGCGCGAGACCCTGCGTTTCCTGCTGGGCACGATCATCCGGGTGGTGTACCGCATCCGGCTGGAGGGGCTGCACAACGTGCCCGCCCATGGCGGCGCGCTGCTGGTGCCGAACCATATCAGCTACGCCGATGGCCCGCTGGTCGGGCTTCTCTCGCCCCGCCACGCGCACTTCCTGGTGCACGCCGATTACGTCGAAAACCCGCTGCTGGGCTGGTTCGGGCGGCTGGCCGGGGTCATTCCGGTGCGGCCGGGCAAGAAGTCGTCGGTGGTCGCGGCCCTGCGCACCGCGCGGGAAACCCTCCGGCGCAGCGACCTGGTGGCCGTCTTTCCCGAAGGAGGCATCAGCCGCACGGGCGACCTCCGCCGCTTCGAGCCGGGATTCCTCGCCGTGCTCAAGGGCACCGATTGCCCCGTGGTGCCGGTGTACATCAGCGGGCTTTGGGGTAGTATATTCAGCTTTGAAGGGGGAAGATTCTTCTGGAAACTGCCTCGGCGCCGGCGCCGCCGGGTGACCATTCGGTTCGGCAAGCCGATCGACCACCCGAACGGCGCGAATCAAATCCGCCGAGCCGTCCAACAACTGGGAGCCGACCTGATGGACGAAGAACGCCGCCGCGAGATGAACCTGGCCCGCCGCTTCCTGCGCACCTGCCGCCGCGCCCGCTTCCGCGAGAAGGTGGCCGATTCGACCGGCATGCGCCTGACCGGCGGCAGCCTGCTCGTGCGAACGCTCATCCTCCGCCGCCTGCTGCGCCGCGGCGTCCTGGCCGACGACGAGCGGTACGTGGGCCTGCTGCTGCCGCCCTCGGCCGGCGCGGTGGTTGTCAACGCGGCGCTGGCCGTCGACCGGCGCGTTGCGGTGAACCTCAATTACACGCTCAGTTCCGACGTGCTCAACGCCTGCATCGCCCGCTGCGGCATCCGCCACGTGCTGACCAGCCGGCGGGTGATGGAGCGGCTCGACTTGCAGATCGACGCCGAGTTGGTGTTGCTCGAAGACTTCCGCGAGCGGGTGACGCTGCTCGACAAGCTGGCCTCGGCGGCCGTCGCCCACCTGGAGCCCGCCGGCCTGCTCGAACGCCGCCTGGGGCTTACGCACATCGACCCGGACGACCTGCTGACGGTCATTTTCACGTCCGGCTCGACGGGGCTGCCCAAGGGCGTGATGCTCAGCTACGGAAACATCGGCTCGAACCTCGACTCGATCCAGCGCGTCCTGCGCCTCCGCCGCGACGACGTGCTGTTGGGCATTCTGCCGTTCTTCCACTCGTTCGGCTATACGGCCACGCTGTGGAGCGTGCTGACGCTGGAGCCGAAGGGCGTGTACCACTTCACGCCGCTGGAGGCGCAGCAGGTAGGCAAGCTGTGCCGGGAGCACGGGGGAACCATCCTGGTGGGCTCGCCCACGTTCCTGCGCTCCTACACCCGGCGGTGCACGCCCGAGGAGTTCGCCACGCTCGACGTGGTGGTGGCCGGCTCCGAAAAGCTGCCCAAGGAGGTGGCCGACGACTTCGAGCGGAAGTTCGGCGTGCGGCCCGTCGAAGGCTACGGCACGACCGAACTCTCGCCGGTGGTCAGTACGAACGTGCCGCCCAGCCGCGCGGTGACCCCCGGCGACGCCGGTATCAGGGAAGGCACGGTCGGGCGCCCCCTGCCGGGCATCCGCGCCAAGGTGGTCGACCTGGAAACCGGCGAAGACCTCGGCGAGGGGAAGTCGGGCATGCTGTTGATCAGCGGGCCGAACGTGATGAAAGGCTACCTCGACGAGCCGGAGAAGACCGCCGAGGTGCTGCGCGACGGATGGTACGTGACCGGCGACGTGGCCGTGATCGACGCGGAGGGGTTCATTACCATCACGGGCCGCGAGACCCGGTTCGCCAAGGTGGGCGGCGAGATGGTGCCGCACCTGCGAATCGAGGAGATGATCGGCCAGGTGCTGGGCGCTTCCGTAGCGCCGGCCGGCGAGGGCGACGAGGAAGAGGACGACGAATCGGAGCGCCAATACGTCGTCACCTCGGTGCCCGATCCCCGCAAAGGCGAGCGGCTGGTGGTCCTTCACACGGGCTTGCCGGCGAGCCCGGAGGACATCTGCCGCGCCCTGGCCGAGACCGGCCTGCCGCGGCTGTGGATTCCCACACCCGACAGCTTCCGCCAGATCGAGGAGATTCCCATATTGGGTACCGGCAAGCTCGACCTGCGGCGGCTGCGCGAGCGGGCCCTGGCCGAATTCGGCAATGCGTCTGGTTCGGAGTAGTGTGTTGCTACGCTTCCAAGACGGCGTCCTCTTGCCAGAAACCCAGCATGTGGTTGTAGATGCGGGAGAACTTTGCGAGGGCCTGGCGGCTCCAGGCGGCCGAGTCGGGGGTGGGGGCGACGACGGTGCCGGCGGTGCGGCGGGCGACGGCTTCCTCGGCCGGGTTGCTCACGAGCCCCGCCCCGGCCTCGCCCAGCAGGGCCGCGCCCTTCAGCCCGGCCTCCGGCTCGTCGGCCAGGGTGAGCGGGCGCTGGGCGGCGTCGGCCTTGATCTGGTTCCACAGGGCGTTGCGGGCGCCGCCGCCGACGCACAGCAGGCGGTCGACCTCGACGCCGAGGCTTTGGAACAGGGCGGCGTCGCGGGCCATCGCCAGGGCCACGCCCTCCATGGCCGCGCGTACGAAGTGGCCCGCCCGGTGGTTAAGTGTCAGCCCGAAGAAGCCGCCCCGCGCCGCGGTGTTCTCGCGGCGCCGCTCGCCCAGCATGTAGGGGTAGAACACCAGGCCGTCGCTGCCCGGGGGCACCTCGGCGGCCATGGCAATGAGCTTCTCGAAGGGCACGTCTTCGCCCCGGGCGGAGGCGAGCCAGTCCTGGCACCACTTCATGCTCAGCCCGCCGCAGTCGAGAATGGTAAACGGGATCCACCCGTCGACCACGTGCCGCAGGTTCTGCACGGCCGGATGGATGAGCGGCTGTTCCGCATGGGTGGCGAACAGGGAGCTGCTGCCGGTTACGTCGGCGGCGATGCGCCGGCCGACCACACCGAATCCCAGCAGGGAGACGGGAAAGTCGCCGCCGCCGGCCACCACGGGCGTACCCGGCGCCAGGCCGGTGGCGCGGGCGGCCTCGCCGGTCACTTGGCCGATGACCGCGTGCGAGGGGGGCGCCGGGGCGAATCGGCCCGCGTCGACCCCGACGGCCGCGGCCAACTCGTCGCTGTACGCGCCGCGCTGGTGGTCCCAGAGGAACGAACCGGAGGCCTCGCTCGGGTCGGTTGCCGCCACGCCGGTCAGCCGGAAGTTGATGAAGTCTTTGGGCACCAGGAACCAGCGGGCGCGCTTGTACACCTCCGGCTCGTGCTCCTTGTACCATCGCACTTTCAGGCCGACCCAGGCCGGATTGACCGGGTTGGCGGCGCGGGCGGACAGTTGCCGTTCGTCGTGGGCGCGGCGGACCGCGGCGCACTGGTCTTCGCAGCGCTTGTCGCACCAGAGCTGCACCCAGGGGGGGGTCGTTTCGCCCTGTTCATCAACGCCCACCGGTCCGTGCATCTGCCCGCAGGCCGAAACCGCGGCGATCGACGCCGGATCGGCGCCGGTGCTTTGGAGCACGTTGTGGACGGCTTGGCAGGTTTCGCTCCACCAGGCGTCGGGCTGCTGCTGGGCCCAGCCGGGGTGTGGGCTCTGGACCTCGTGGGGAACCTGCTCGATGCGGAGGATGTCGCCCCCGGCCGCGACCAGTGCGGCGCGGGCGCTTTGCGTGCCGATGTCGAGTGCAAGGATGTGCTTGGGCATGATATTCGTACCATTGACGGGCGGGGACGGCACACGGCGTGTGCCTACTACATTCGGGGACGGCACACGGCGTGTGCCTACTACATTGGCGCAGCCGGTATCAGGAACCGAAAACGCCGGGCTACTCGTACCTCAGGATCGACTTGACCACCTGCCCGCTGCGCACGGCCTCGATGGCCTCGCCGATTTGTTGGACGGGGAACTCGTGGGTGACGAATTCGTCGGCCCGGAGCTTTCCCTCGCGAATCCACTGGCAGAGGGGCTCCTGGGCGGCCCGCTCGCGCCAGCGGGTGGGCCACTGGTGTACCAACAGGTTGAAGTTGTACGGCCCTTTGCCCTTCTCGAGGGTCATGGCCGGCTCGCCAATGACGCCGTAGACGCCGATCGTGCCGCCGAGACCGATCAGCGGCAGCGCCATGTTGACGATGGCGGGGCGACCGACGGCGTCGATGACCGCGTCGAACGGCTTGCCGCGCGAGGCGGCCAGGTCGCTGATTGCCTGGGGGTCGGCGGGGAGGACGGCGTCGGCGCCCAGGGCGGCCGCCTTTTCCCGCTTCGCCTCCAGCGGATCGACCACCGCGATAGACCCCATTCCCAGCAGCTTGCCGAACTTCAGGAAGCTCAGCCCGACCGGACCGGCGCCGAACACCAGCAGGTCGTTGCCCGGCTGGAGTTGGAAATCGCCGATGCCGCCGTAGACCTCGCGCCAGGTGCACAGCAGGACGGCGTCCTCGACGGGGATGTCGGGTGGGACGGCGCGCTGGATTTCGTACACCTCGACCCAGCCGTGCTCGGCGTCGGCCACGCCGTCGGCCGCCATGGCGTCGTGGTCGGCCACGAGGGTGTACTCGCAGAATCCGCCCCAGCCGCTGGCGGTGCGGCCGTCGCCGGCGTTGAACAGCAATCCGCCGATCGCCCGGTCGCCCACGCGGAAGTTCCGCACCTTCTCGCCCACCGCGTCGACGATGCCGGCCGACTCGTGCCCGAGCATAAGGGGGTAGGTATCCACCCCGGGGAAGTGCCCGGAAATGAGCTTCCCGTCGGTGGCGTTGCACAGGCTGGCCACTTCGGTTTTCACGCGGGCTTCATAGGGCCCGGGAGTGGGTTCGGGCAGTTCGGCCAGTTCCACCCGGCCCGGTTCGACCACAACGACTGCAAGCATGACGTTCCTTTCTGTGAATTAAACCCGTTACAGGGTAACCGTTTACCAGGGACCGTGCCAATTCGCAGGGCAGAAAGGCCCATTCGCCCCATCGGCGACCCTTTCCGCCGCAACCATGAAACGGTCAGCTCCAGTA
>PWXP01000090.1 GCA_003561895.1 Planctomycetaceae bacterium
GGCTCATCGACACGGCGGTGCCGAAACAGTCCATCAGCCCGCCGATGGTGCTCCCCTCCTTCGCCATGGTGATGAACAGTTCGCCGGGGCGGCCGTCGGGGTACAGGCCCACGGTGATGTACCCCTCATGGCCCGACACGCTGAACTTGTGGGTGATCGAGGGTCGGGTGTCGGGCAGGCGTTCGCGGCGGGGGGCGGGGGCCACCTTCTCGGTGGCTTTCTCGGCCTTTTTCTTCGTCGAAAGCGGCTGCATTTGCTTCGAGCCGTCGCGGTAGATGGCCAGCGCCTTCAGCCCCAGCCGCCAGCCTTCCATGTAGGCGTCGGCCACGTCGTCGGGCGTGCTCTCCTTGGGCATGTTCACCGTCTTCGAAATGGCCCCCGAGATGAACGGTTGCGCGGCGGCCATCATGCGGATGTGCGCCCGCCAGGGGATGGACCGCCCGCCGTCGGGCGGCGCGAAAGCGCAGTCGAAAACGGGCAGGTGCTCCTCGGCGAGCCTCGGGGCGCCCGCAATGGCGTCGTGCTCCTCGATGTACGCCAGAACGGCCTTTCTTTCCTCCTCATCATAGCCGAGGGTTTCCAGCGCCAGCGGCACGGTCCGGTTGACCATCTTCAGCACGCCGCCGCCGGCCAGTTGCTTGTATTTGACCAGCGCGATGTCGGGCTCGATGCCCGTCGTGCAGCAGTCCATCATGAAGCTGATCGTACCGGTTGGGGCGAGCACGGTGGCCTGCGCGTTGCGGAACCCGTGCCGCCGGCCTTCGATGAGCACGCGGTCCCACACGGCGCGCGCCGCCTGCTTGAGGTCCGCGGGGCACTCGGCAATCTGCTCGACCTGCTCCCAGTGCATGCCCATCACCCCGAGCATGGAATCGCGGTTCTCGTCGTACTCGGCGAACGGGCCGATGGCGGCGGCCAGCTCGGTGCTGGCCAGGTTCGCCGCGCCGTGCAGCAGGGCGGTGACGGCCCCGCCCATGCCGCGGGCGCCGTCGGAATCGTACGGCAGCCCGCTCGACATGATCAGCGCGCCCAGGTTCGAGTATCCCAGCCCGATGGGACGGTACAGGTGGCTGTTCCGCGCGATGGCGGCCGTCGGGTAGCTGGCATGGTCGATGAGGATCTCCTGCGCGATGAACACGATGCGGCAGGCGGCCTGGAACCGCTCGATGTCGAACGTGCCGTCCTCGCCGCGGAACTTCATCAGGTTCATGCTGGCCAGGTTGCACGCCGTGTTGTCGAGAAACATGTACTCGGAGCACGGGTTGCTGGCGTTGATCCGGCCCGACGCCTTGCACGTGTGCCACCGGTTGATGGTCGTGTCGTACTGCACGCCGGGGTCGCCGCACAGCCAGGCGCCGTCGGCGACGGTGCGGAACATGTCGCGGGCGGCGTAGCTGGGGCCTTCGCGCTTCGCGTCGGTCACCCAGTGCGTGGTCCAGGGCCGGTCGGTTTCGACCGCCTGCATGAACGTATCGCTGAGGCGGACCGACAGGTTGGCATTCTGGAACAGGACCGAGTTGTACGCCTCCTCCGGGTCATAGCCCTCGGCAATGAGGGTATGGGCCTTCTTCTCCTCGTTCTGCTTGCAGGCGATGAACTCCATCACGTCGGGGTGCCAGTCCTTGATCGACTGCATCTTGGCGGCCCGGCGGGTCTTGCCGCCGCTCTTGACCACCGCGGCAATCTGGTCGTACACCCGCATGAACGAAAGCGGCCCGGACGGCTTCCCCCCGCCCGAAAGCCTCTCGCGATGCGAACGCAGCGACGAAAGGTCGGTTCCCGTGCCCGAGCCGAACTTGAAGAGCATGGCCTCGCTGCGGGCCAGCTCCATGATGTCCTCCATGTTGTCGCCGACGCTTTGGATGAAGCACGCAGAGCCTTGCGGGTACTCGTACGGGTTCTCCGGCTGGACGGCGTCTCCGGCCTCGGGGTCCCAGCACCAGTTGCACATGGCGCCTTGGACGCCGTACTGGTGGAACAGGCCCACGTTGAACCACACCGGCGAGTTGAAGGCGGTGTACTGGTGCAGACACAGCCAGGTCAGTTCGCGGTAGAAGTTTTCGGCATCGGCGGCGGAAGCGAAGTAGCCGTCGCTCTGGCCCCAGTCGGCAATGGTGCGGCACACGCGGTGAATAAGCTGCCGCACGCCCGTTTCGCGCTCGGGGGTTCCTACCTCGCCGTACAGGTACTTGTTGGCGACCACGTTGGTCGCAAGCTGGCTCCAGGTGGCGGGGACCTCGCAATTGGGCTGTTCGAACAGCACGTCGCCGCCTTCGCCCTTGATGGTGGCCGTGCGCAGGTCCCACTCGACCGTGTCGAAGGGGTCGGCGACGCCGGTCGGACAGAAGCGAGGCTCGACGTGGAGGCCTTCTTGCGAAGTACTAGCCTCCCGTTCGGAAGATTGCGCAACCGTCGTGGTTGCCGTTTTGGTTCCCTGGGCTTTCAGGTTATCCATTCCTGTCTCTCCTTGCTCGAGTTCTGAGTGGCACGAGGCATCCTTCCCATTCCTCTTGGATTTCGCAGTCGACCTACGCCTTCCCATGCCCCCCAAGCCCGCCACCCTGTCAAATCGACAGAACCGGCCACCACCGCCGTACCCGAATGGGAGACGAATGTCGCTGCCGTCCACCTATATATTGTATCTAGATGCCCTGCCGACCACAACATACAGGCGACATTGCCCAAGTTTACCGGATTCCTCGCTCCGGTCAAGCGCGGTCGTTCATGCCCCGGTAAGCCGATACGAGCTAGGGACTTGCGTTGCGGGCACCTTGATAGCACTGCTATCATCTTTTGAGCCGGAATGGGCGCAAGTCGATACGACACAAGAGGTTCGGCGATTTCGGCCAACCATTCCGCCTACACCCGGCCAATGCCCAGAATTTTTCGGCAGAGCCGGTTGGAGCCCGGCGCCACTTCAGCGTGCGAATGCGCCGTGTGTGACCTTCACAACACGCTGAAGCGTGAACTCCCCCAGTAGCTTGGGAAAAATGCAAGATGCTGCCCAGCTTGGACACTTGGGCCGGGAATAGGCCAGGGCGGGAGTCCGTGTGCCAGGCCACCGTGGTTGGCAAGAGGTGCCCGAGCCCCATTTCAGCGCCGCTGCTTGATCTGCTCCATCACGGAACGGATGGCTCGAAGTTGCTGGCGGATGGCGCCGGCGTAGTCGCCGTGCGAGATGGCGGCTTCGGCCCGCCCGGTGGCCTCGTCGAGTCGATTGAGGTCGACGTTCCATTTTTCCTGGGTGGCACCTTCGCGGAGGTCGGCAATCATCTGTTTCAGCCGCTCGGCGAAAGCGGCGTTCGCGCCGCACGTGGCCGCGCGGTAGGGCCCCTTGCCCAGGGGGCGACCGTCGAACCCGTCGTCGCCCGGGCCTCCGCTATGCCGTTGGATGAGGGCGGCCACGCCGGCCGCCACGGCAATTCCAAGCCCAACTAGGGCGGCCGGATATTGTTCCAGCGCGGCCAAGCCCAGTGCGGCTAGGCTCGCGACGCCCAAGACGGTCCACAGGACGGGATGCACGGGGCGAACCCCCTCTGCCGGCGTATCGGCGTTGGCCGATCGGGTCAATTGCGGGCCGGTAACGCGGGCGACCACCACAGTGATATTGTCCGGCCCGCCGCGGAGGTTGGCCAGGTCGGCCAGCGAGGTAGCCGCCTCGTGCGGAGGGAGGCACATAAGCACCGTTCCCAACTCGTCGTCGTCGAGCTGCCCGGACAACCCGTCGCTGCACAGCAGAAACGTATCGCCCACGACCACCGGCAGAGGTCCTTCGAGGTCGACCCGGACCGTCTCGCCTGGCCCGAGCGACCGGGTGATGATGTTCTTGCCGATGACGTCGGAGGCGCCGTTTTCGGGCAGGCGTCCGGCCTGTTGCATCTCCCAGACGAGGCTGTGGTCGAACGTGAGTTGCTCGAAGCGGTTGCCGCGAAGTCGGTAGGCGCGGCTGTCGCCGACGTGCGCGACGACGGCGCCCTGCGGCAGTAGGACCAGCACCGTGCCCGTCGTTCCCATGCCGCGGAAATCGAGGCTCGCTTCCCCCCGGCGATGGATTTGCGTGTTGGCGTCGAGGATGGCGGCGGCAAGTGCCTCGGGAGGGGTTAGGTCGCCCCTTTTGAAGTAGGTGTGGGCGACCAGATCGGTGGCCATCTTGCTGGCCTGTTCGCCGGCGGCGTGCGCGCCCATGCCGTCGGCCACCATGAACAGGTGGCCTCGCTTCTGCCACGTGGCCAAGCTGTCGGCCAGGGCCACCGTATAGCTGTCTTGGTTGTTCGCGCGCCGCAACCCCACGTCGCTCATCACGGCGTAGTCGAGGCAATGGTCCCAGTTCGACGTGGAAGAATCCATGCGATTGGTCGAAGGCGAAGCTATCTCGGCAGGACAGGGCTTTGGTTCCCATTGTAGGTGCCGTGAACCGGAAATGCAATAGAATTCCCGGATAAGCCGGATTCGGTTCATTCGGGCTGGCACGGCGCGAGCATAATCACTATCCTCCGCCCCACGCCGAAGCTCCAGTCGGGCCCGCTTTGGGGACGGCTTCTTTCGCTTGCAGGTGCAAGCGGGGGCTGGAGCGCTGTGGCAGCAGCCGTTCACGGGTTGGGTTCATGCCGACGTCACGCCCTCTTGCCGTTTCGTTCGCCTTCGCGCTGATATGCCTTTGCGGCTCCGGCTGCGTCCGGCGACGCCTGACCATCCGCACCAATCCGCCCGGCGCGTTGGTTCACGTCGACGACTACGAGATCGGCACCACGCCCATTTCGACGAACTTCACCTATTACGGGCAGCGGAAGATCCGGCTGGTGAAGGACGGGTACGAGACGAAGACCGTGTTGCAGCCCCTGCCGCCCCCATGGTACCAGTTCTTCCCATTGGACTTTGTGACGGAAAACCTGATTCCCGGTGAACTTCGCGACCACCGGACGCTCACTTACAACTTGCAACCTCAAGTGGTGGTTCCGACGGAAGCCGTTCTGGGCCGGGCCGAGGAGCTTCGGCGCGGCATGCATCAAGCCACCGCCACGACGCCCGCCGCCGTGCGGGTTCAGCCCGGGCCCGCCGACCTGCCTCCGGCCGCTCCTTGGAGACCGCACCCGCCGGCCGGGCCGAGGTCTCCGCTGCCGGGGATCGGCGGGCAGCCGGTCCACCCGCTCCCACCCGGCGGCCCGTAGGGTGCCTGGAGTGGATGCAGGAACGGGCTCGCAGTTGGAGTTCACGCTTTAGCGTGCGAACGCAGCGTGGGCCCAATCCGGCACGCGGAAGCGTGAACTCCAACAATGCCATACGGTGTCCACCGCCCTGTTCCTCCACTCCCTGGAAGTGGACCCTCCGGACGCCGATAACTCGCCACTTGCCGTCGGCGTTCTCACTCGGCCGCGGGATCGCGTATGTCGTAGCAGAACAGGTAGTCGTCGTGGCGGAGGTAGAGGCGCCCGTCGCAGACGACCGGGTAGGCCCAACTCCGACCGCTGCCGCCGGGCGGCACGCGGAACCGGCTGACGATCTCGTGCTCCTCGGGAGTCGCCGGAACCAGGCCCATTTCGCCCCGGTCGCTGAAGGTATAGAGCATTCCCTCGGCGTAGGTGACCGAGCCCTTCCCCACGCCGCGCTCCATGTACATCGTCTCGCCGGTTTCCCATTCGAGGCAGGACCAGCCGCCGCGCCACCTTGCCCCGTACAAATAGCCGTCGATCAGGACCACGCCGTCGTGTTGATTATCGAGGTCGGTGTTGGCCCAAACCTCTTCGACGTCCACCTCGTCGCCGTCGACCGAGACGCGGAGCAGCCGCGAGCCGGCGCGGTATCCGGTGCTGATGAACACGTGCCCGTCGTGGAAGATCGGGCTCAGCGCGTTCACGTCGTGCGCGGTTTCGTGGGGGAACCGCCAGTAGAGGCGGCCCGTGTCGGCGTCGACGCAGATGACCGCCTTGCCCGTCATGGTGAAAATCAGCCGCTTGCCTTCGTACTCGGCCAGGGTGGGCGTGGCGTAGCCGGTCGCGTCGCCCGCCGCGCTTTCCGA
>PWXP01000212.1 GCA_003561895.1 Planctomycetaceae bacterium
AAGACCGAGGGCGTATTGACCGCCTGGAGCTTCCACCGTGTCTGCAGGGCCGACACGAGTTGGCCATGCCGCTTGGTCTGGTCGCTCCCCATGCGATCGCTCGTCGAGCAGACGGCCGACACAGCGAGTCAGGTCGTGTCGAAGATGCCGACCAACGAGCGGCCGGACGTTCACGTCGTCATGGGCGGTGAGGACCTTGGCGAGTGGTATCTGTATCCGGAAAAGCCCGCCATTATCATCGGTACACAGGACATGCTTCTCTCCCGCGCGCTCAACCGCGGCTATGCCAGCCCGCGGGCACGGTGGCCAATGGAGTTCGGGCTGTTAAGTCAAGACGCTCTGTGGGTCATGGACGAAGTGCAACTCATGGACGTCGGCTTAGCCACGTCCGCACAGCTTCAGGCGTTCCGGGACCATGACCAAGCCAAGGGGCTGCGGCCCTGCTATACCTGGTGGATGAGCGCCACGTTACAGCCTGATTGGCTTAGAACGGTTGATACTGCCGAATACCATGCCGATTGGATTCGTGAGCCGTGCATCATTCCGCCCGAGCAGCGGACAGGTGGCCTTTGGGATATTCCAAAAGAGGTTAGCGTCGATTCGATCCCACACAACGACCCCGAGGCATTTGCCAAGCGGATCGAGAACGAGCATTCTGCCATGAATACCGGTGAATATGGGCGCATTACGCTTGCCGTTTGTAACACGGTGGAGAGGGCTTGTCAGACATTTGATGCCCTGAACGCTGGCGGGCACGCCGGAAAACTGGAGTTGGTCCATAGCAGGTTTCGGCCAGAGGAACGGGAAGGGTCGCGCGGAGAGCCGGGCTGGCGCGAACGGTTCCTGTCCCGGTCCGCGTGCTCGCCCAACGCCGATCGGATCATCGTTGCTACGCAGGTCGTGGAAGCCGGGGTCGATATTTCGGCAGGCTGCCTGATTAGCGAATTGGCCCCGTGGCCCAGCCTTGTACAGCGTTTCGGCCGCTGCGCCCGATACGGAGGAAGCGGCCGGGTTGTCGTGGTCGATCGCGGACGGGATGAAGCCATTACCGCGCCCTATTCACCGGAAGAACTGGATAGCGCCTGGGAATCGCTTCAGGCGCTCGACGATGCGGGCCTCGCCTCGCTCGAATCGTACGAGGAATCGCTCACTGGTGAAGTGCGGGGCAAGCTGTATCCGTTTGCGCCTGCACATCTACTATTGCGTCGTGATTTTGACGAACTATTCGATACGACGCCGGACTTGACCGGCGCCGATTTGGACATCAGCCGCTTCATCCGTTCGGGCGACGAACGCGACTTGCAGGTGTTCTGGCTCGACCTTGATGACTCGGCTCCCCCGCCTGCCGACCACCGCCCGAACCGGCGGGAATTGTGTGCCGTGCCTTTTCTGAAGGCTCGTGATTGGCTTTGCGGCAAACAAACGAAAACCAAGCCGGTGCCGCGTCTTCAAGGCCGATTTCAAGGAAAAGCGTGGGTATGGGACTGGATTGAAGGCCAGTGGGTCGGCGCCGATCGGGCCAGCCTGTTACCCGGACGCGTCGTGTGCGTGGCGGCGTCATGCGGCGGTTATCGCATCGATCGCGGATTCGACGCCGAATCTCGAACACCGGTTCCCGTTGTCTCCATTTCACCGGCCCGCGCCGAGGTCGAGGCGATGGAACAGGCCGATGACCAGCAGGACGGCGAACACCTGAGTTTCACCGATTGGAAGACCATCGGCTGCCACGTTTCCGAAGTGGCGGGCGCAGTGGCTGCAATTGCCGAAGAACTCCAGCTTCCCAAGGAAGTGCGCGAGGTCCTCGCCTTGGCAGGACGTTATCACGATTGGGGCAAGTCGCACCCGGCGTTCCAGGGCGTAATACGAGCAACTGAACGCCCGGAGCGGTGCGATTTGGCCAAAGCACCCGACGGGGCGTGGCTACGACCGGCGGGTAAGTATCGCTTCCCGGATGACAGCGATTCGCGCCCCGGTTTTCGCCACGAATTGGCAAGTGCATTGGGCTTGTTCGCGATTCTCGAAATGTACGCGCCTGAGCATCCCGCGCTTCTGGGGCCTTGGCCCGAGGTGCTGGCCCAACTCGGCCATGACATGCCTACAGCATGTTGCCAGTCGCCTCCGTCCTCGGCGGCGCAGCCGATCCTCAATTGTTCCGCCGAATCGTTTAACCTCCTCGCCTATCTGGTAGCCAGCCATCACGGCAAAGTTCGCGGCGCGTTGCACGCGGCGCCGAAAGATCAAGATTACCGTGACCGCGACAATCGACGACTGCCCATTCGTGGTGTGCGCGAAGGGGATCGGCTCCCCGCGGTGGTACTCGACCCCGACGCGCCGCCGCTGCCGGAGGTGGCCCTCACACTGGAGCCCGCTGCCATGGGGCTTTCCTTCCGCACAGGGGCCAGTTGGCGGGAACGTTGCATGGCATTGTTGGACCGCTACGGTCCGGCGGGTCTAGCCTTCCTGGAAGCGGCATTCCGTGCCGCCGACGTTCGCGCTTCTCGACTGAACACCCCTGATCCCGCCCTCACTCAGGAGGCATCGGTATGACCCTTCATGTACACCATCTGAACGGCTGTTCGCCGGCACCATTGGCGAACTACCTGAAGGCACTCGGCATCCTGCGGCTGATTGTAGAACAAGGTGCCGACCGAGCCGCGCGCGGCTGGTGGCAGGACGAGCACTTCTGCCTGTTGTCGAAGCTGTCGCGCGAAGAGCTGGAGACGTTTTTCCTCGAACGCTACAAACCGACACCGTTGCTGTCGCCCTGGAACGGCGGGTCGGGCTTCTTTCGCACCTGGGACGCGAAGGCAAAGCGGTTGAGAAACAGCAAGAATGCTCGGGCGCTCGATGACCTGGTCGACAATGAAGATCCACGGCTTTCTTCGCTTCGACGGGCGGTTGAAGAGGTCCGCCGAGTACTACCCGCGTACTGCAAGACGATTGATGTTTCGAGCATCCCCGACAAAGAACGTGGGAAACTCCTGATTCTTCCCGAAGGAGATGGCCCGACGTTTCCCGTTATTTCGAAAGACGATGCCGGAAAAGCGCGAGTTCAAGCAGTGTTGATACGGTTTTCTCGTACTACTCCGTTTTACAGCAGCGCACTCGTTGAGGTCGAGGGCAAGATCACTTGCCCGTCGCTATGGGGGTCCGGTGGCAACGATGGAAACATCGATTATACAGGCCGATTCCTCGAAAACCTCAACGAGATATTGAATCCGGAGGACAAGCATTTATGCTCGAATCTCTTGGGGAATGCCCTCTACGGTGGACTGTCGACCGGTTACATGTCCAAAGCGTCAGGAAAAGTGGGGCAGTTTCTTCCTTGTGGTGCTGGCGGCGCAAATGTGACAACCGGAACGGGGTCGCAGAACGATACGCACTTGAATCCTTGGGACTTCGTGTTGATGCTTGAGGGTGCCGTCATGTTTGCGTCTTGTGCAACACGACGGCTTGATCCGACCTCGCTGAGCCAAGCGAGTGCTCCATTTGCAGTTCGTTCCCATGCCGCCGGATTCCCTTCCCCAGGCTCAGAAGATGCGGACCGGGGCGAACAGTGGGTGCCTTTGTGGTCCCAGCCCTCAACACTCGGCGACATCGTCGCACTATTTGGCGAGGGGCGGCTCCAATTGAAGCGTCAGACGGTAAACCGTCCGCTCGACGCAGCGCGTGCAATCAGTCGCCTTGGCGTGGCTCGGGGCGTCGAGTCCTTCATGCGTTACGGATACCTGAAGCGCAATGGCAAATCGATGCTTGCCGTGCCTTTAGGGCAAGTCCATGTTCGACAGCAACCGCGCTCACACTTGATTGACGACATCGCACCATGGATGGACCGTCTGCAACGACGCGCTCGCGATAAGCACGCACCGGCAAGATTGGTGCAAGTGGAACGACGCCTTGCCAATGCCGTCTTTGCGGCGCTCACACACGACTATTCACCTGAACGTTGGCAAGCAATTCTCAGGGCCGCCGTCGCGGTGGAATCACTTCAGGCGGCGGGGACGGCCATTGAGGCGGGGCCGATCCCGAAGCTTCAACCCGAGTGGGTTGCAGCCGTAGACGACCATGATACTCCCGAAGTCCGTCTCGCGGTTTCCTTGGGCAGTGCCGCCGGGGATGGCTACGGGCGCGACCCGATTCGCCACCATTGGCTTCCGCTGCAGCCCGGCGCGAGGCGATTCAACGTATCGGATAAGCGGCTTGCCAAGGATTCGCGCGTCGTAATGACAGGACGGGACGCTTTGGCCGACTTCGCTGCTATCGTCCAGCGCCGTCTGATCGAGGCAGGCATGAACGGTCAAAGACGTTTGCCGCTTGTGGCCGCCGCGGGATGTAGTGCTTCGCTGGCCGATGTTGCTCAGTTCCTTAGCGGCGCCATCGACCTCTCCAAGCTCTTCGATCTGGCCCGCGCATTCATGGCCACCGACTGGCGGCGGTGGCGGCGGGCTCATAGCCCGCACCCGTCCAGATCCGAGGACCGACCGGAAGAGGCATGGCTTGCGCTCCGATTGACAAGTCTTCCTTGGCCCCTCACTCGCGAGATGGACATTCCTGCCGAGTCGGGTATCCTGCGGCGGTTGCTAGCGGACGACAGCGGCAGCGCCGTCGCCACCGCCCTGTCCCGGCTTCGTTCTGCTGGCATTCGTGTACCAATCCAAGGCGGCATTACCGACGCGCTCACGGCCCGGCGGTGGGCGGCAGCCCTGGTATTTCCCATTAACCATGGCAGCGCCCAGTGTGCTGCCGCTATTCTTGACCCTTCGCTGAGAGGAACTGTACATGCTTGACCTCAAACCTTTGGAAGAGACCAACCGTCTACTATTCACCGTCCGTCTGCGGCCCGTGCATGGCGACCGCTTCCAGCCGACCGGCTTTCCCAGCCTCGGTGCCGCGATCTACCAAACCAAAGATGGACAGAAGCTGCTCGTCGAAAGTGCCCAGAGCATGGCCAACCGGATGGAAGCTACCTGTTGGGACGTTTCTACGAATGCGCCTGTTGCGCCCTTGCATGGCATCAGCCATGTTACGGTCACTCGGAACGGCCAGTTCCTGACCGACTCCATGCTGGAGGCACACCGCCTCAACAGCGCGTATATTGAACGGAGTGAGGGCGATTTCTTCAAGACGACATTGCCTACCGCGGTCGGTGTAGACAAATCACAGCCCATTGATCGCCCCAAGTTTCTCGCCGCCCTTTTGAAGTATGACATCGGATGCCTCATTCACGGTGTGTTTCTTGAGTCGCTCGATGGACGATTACGGATTGCGCGAGCACTATCTGCATTCATCGAGGCATCCGACGTCAATGTTGCGCCTTCCGGGGGCGTCAAGAACGATCGGGTACAGGCAACCAAGGAAGAGGGTAAGACGTCGAGCGAGGGCTTCGGCAACGTGCCCTTTTCGCGAGACGAGTTCGTAGCACAACGAATCGACTGCCACATCAACCTCGACCTGGCACAAATTCGTGGCTACGCATTGGACGCGCATGCTGAAAAGCTGCTCATTCTGCTGGCGTTGTATCGCATCCGGAAACTCCTCGGCGGCGACCTCCGTTTGCGTACCGCGTGCGACCTGGAGATCGACAATGCCGAAAGCATCGTTGCCACGCGCCCCGATGGTTATGTGCTGCCCGATATCAAGGAGCTGGAGCCTGCTGTAAAGAATGCTATCGCGCAGTGCAAAAACCAGATGGTCCATACGACGGTAGCGTTTGAGGACGAGTTGAAGAAGGCAAAGGAGGCGGCCCAAGTACCCGCGGACGACTCGGGCACCAACGATTCCCAAAATGACTAGGAGCGACTCCCATGCCGACATTGCGATTGCGCTTCCCCGGCGGGCGCTATCACGCCACGCCTTGGGGTCATCATGTCAACGAAGGCCAGATCGAATGGCCGCCCAGTCCGTGGCGGCTGCTGCGAGCCCTGGTCGCCTGCGGATTCGCGACACAACGCTGGAACGACATACCGCCGTGTGCCGTGAG